>JBAXMF010000045.1:0-11358 GCA_037134435.1 Methanomicrobiales archaeon
TTTCCTGACAGAAGAAGAGATTGGCGTTGTGAAGGGCGTTGCAGGTGGCAATTTTTTTGTCATGGGTGACAGCACGATGTCTGCACTCGTTGGAGCGCAGGCAGCCGTGGCGGCGATCGATGAAGTCTGTGGCGTTATCACATCCTTCCCGGGTGGCATTGTTGGAAGCGGCTCTAAAGTAGGCAGCAAGAAGTATAAATTCATGGTTGCCAGCACGAACGAACAATATTGTCCGACCCTGAAGAGCAAGATCCCGGACAGCAAGATACCTGATGGTATCAATGGTGTGTTCGAAATCGTCATTGACGGGGTATCGGAAGCAGCAGTTGCTGAAGCAATGGCTGCAGGGATCCGGGCCGCCTGCATGGTAAAAGGCGTCAAATTCATCAGCGCCGGTAACTATGGTGGCACCCTCGGGCCGTTCAAGTTCGAGCTCCATAAGATCCTTTAAACCCTTTTTTCTTTCCGGATTATAGGTCCGGGTAACCCGATCGATCTTCTTATATAATATCTCGCCGACTATTCTGTTAACGGAATTTCCGGTGACAAAATGATTGTCAAAACACCCGAAGAAATTAAAACGAAGTATGGATCACTGTTTTCCCGGCGGTTTCTCGTGATGGTGGACAAGGGTGCCGGCCTTGCAGAGATCATCGAGCAGTGCCATGCGAGGGGACCTATTGAGTGGGACGCGATGAACCGCATCCGTGCAAAAGGGGCCATAGTCTCTGCCCGTGTTGAAGGCACTGAAATGAGGATGCTGGCACGGCTTGGTTCATTCCAGGCAAGTTTCGGGGCTGCAGGTGAGAATATCGGCGGCCAGGCCCTCGAAGGTGTCGAGGTGCAGGGTGACGAAGTCGTCACCTCCTGGGCAGGTATTGCCGGGGCCGGACTCGGCATCGCGGCCTGCCTTCCACAGGCACCGGGTGTGACCCGGGCTGAATACCCGACAGAGGAGGACATGGTGGTCGGTGGTGCGAGGGTGAACAGGGTAAGGATTTTTTCACCCCTGTACGAGAAGGTCACCATCGGGATTGATGACACCGACACCCCTGAAAAAGGGGCCACCTGGGTCCTTGCCTTGAAATGCGGTGAACAGTGCAGCGTTTCGGGAGTAGAATTTCTTAACATGAGGCTGATCCAGCTCAACCCGCGGGTGCCGGAAAAAACCACCAACTGTGTGGGGTCTGCATTGAACTTTGCTGTCAGGCCCGGGTCAGTCGATGCACTTCTTGCCTATGTCCGAGATTATATCGAGGAGTTTTCTTCCAGTGAGGACACGGGTATTGCCTATTACCGGGGTCTTGAATTCCCAAAAATGATGAACGGTGCCTGCCGGAGAATAAAGACCGAGATCGTCAGCCTGAAGGATGCTGAGGATATCGCGTCATCTGCCGGGATCAGGTTTATCGACACTGCAGGAAAAAAGGGCAGAATTGGTGCATTAGGGTCTGTATTGTGGGCTAACAGGGGCATCGAAGCGGCAGGTCTCTATGGTGAACCTACCTGAACCGTACATTATACGGTACCCGCAGATTGTTGCGGTTGCGGACTCCGCAGGCGAGCGGGTAGAACTGATCGAATTTTTCGACTGTACCGGGGGTGCGATGTGGGCACAACACCATTATGCACAGAGCCCGCTTGTCCGTTCTGTGCGGAATGTGGGTTCTACAATGCGGTACCTGCTACGCCCGGGTGAGGCAGACCTTGAGCTCGAGGGCTCCCATTTCCCTGCCGGGATAAGCGCAGTTTTTGTCGATGAGGATGAAATCAGGGTTTCCTATGTAGGGCTTGGCGGCGGGGGTGTCGGTGCGTCCATATGCCGATCCTACGCGCAGGGTGTTACGCGAAGTACGAATGATCCGTCAGGGGGAGGGAAACGTGCCGGGTCAACGGTCTGGCTACCACGTCGACAGCGTGTCCTGATTGGTGTGGATGATACCGATACACCTGAACAGGGGGCAACCTGGACGCTCGTCCACAATATTGCGAGGGCTGTTGAGGACCCGCAGTCCCGCTACCTGTCGCACACGATTGTGCAGCTGTACCCGGTACCGTACCGGACGAAAAACTGTGTCAGCATTGTGGCCGAATTTGCATCATCCGATCCCGCCCGCTTAATCGATCATTTTGCAGGACTGCTGGACCGCTACACCCTTTCAGAAGATACCGGCATGGCAGTATACACGGGGTTCGATCCATCTGGTCTCATGGATTTCGCGTGGAAGGTGAAACATGGCGAGGTGACCAAGGGGTCGATCCTGGAGATCGATGATGTCAACCTGCGCATCGTGAGGAATGGTCGTGGTAGTATTGGTGCGGTCGCTGCAATTCCGTTTTACACGAAATACGAGGAGGCCCTGACCCTATGCAAGGACAGGAATTAAAAGCGGCCCTCCTGACCGTTGGGTCAGCACGACTCAGCGGCAGGGATGCGACACCCTATATTTCAAGTTCATCTGCAGGACCGGGAGCAGGGGGAAAAGGCTCTGTCTTCTTTTCCTCCAATGGTATGAGGGTGCGGTTCTCCCTTTCGGACACAAGCCCCGTGGAAATTGTCCATGCCGGTGAAGGGTCTGCAACACTCCGTTTCGGGGAGATTGTGCTGCAGGGCCGGCTTGACCCGGTTGGCCTGCACTGCCCTGACCAGGCCTACATAACCGTCAGCAGCGGTTGTATCTTTCATTGCCATTACTGCAATGTCCCGCGACTGCCAAAGCGGAGAAAAACAATCGGGGAAATCCATGCCATGGTCGATGGAATAAAAGACCGGATTGCAGCAATCTCCATAACAAGCGGTGTATATTCAGATATTTACGAGGAGGAACAGTTTGTCTGCGAGGTTGTCAGGGACCTTTCAGGGTTTGGTCTTCCGATAGGTGTCTCAATTTACCCAACCGAACAGACACCCGGACGCCTGCATGAACTCGGGGTAAAGGAAGTAAAGTTCAACCTGGAATGCGCCACGCCGGAATTGTTTGCCTCGTTGTGCCCGGGCCATGACCGTGATCTCATATTTTTGGTCCTTAAAAAGTCAGTGGAGTTATTCGGACGCGGCCACGTATTTTCAAATGTAATTCTCGGCCTTGGAGAAACAGACAAAGAAATGGAAGCATGTATTCTGGAACTTGCAAACCTCGGAGTAATTCCTGTTATCAGGCCTTTGAACCCGATTGCAGGATTCGCCGGCTCCAGGCGGCCGAGTGCTGAACGGTTGCTCCGGGTTGCCGGCTATCATGAAAAAGCATTAAAAGATGAAGGGCTGGACCCCCGGAAGGCACTGACCATGTGCGTCCGGTGCAGGGGTTGCGACCTCGTCCCGGGTGAGCCGCTATGAAAGGTGAAGATGCAATAACGATGGCCCTCCTTGCTGCCGCAGACCGGTTTTACGGAGTGCCCGGTTTTCCTGTCAGCGGAGTGCTTGAAAAGACGGGTGCAGAATCTGTCATCAACGAGAAGGTGGCGATCGAATATGCCCTTGGCGATTCGCTTTCAGGCCGGAGAGCGGCCGTAATCCTAAAAAATGTCGGGCTGAATGCCTGTGCAGACCCGTTTGTTGAGGCGACAACCCAGGGACTTCTGGCAGGTGTGGTCATTGTAGTCGGGGATGACCCAAAAGCCGAGGGGTCACAAAATGCACAGGACTCGAGATATTACGGGGAACTTGCCGAGGTACCGGTAATAGAACCCGGCCCGGAGAATGTGCATGAAGCCGTCGAAGAGGCGTTCCGGGCTTCGGAATCATTCTCAAGGATCGCAATTCTCCGCCTTACCCCAGACCTTCTCGATGCCGATGTGTCTTCCGGGAACACCGAAAGAAAGGGAAAAACCGGGACGATTGCTCCGTTAAACCTCACCATGAAAGGGCGGGTTGAACGGGCGAGAAATATGCTCGGACCAATGTGCGAGTGGTCGAAACAATCGCCCCTGAACCGGATGAACGGGACAACCGCACTCGTTGGTGCTGCAGGCACCGGGGATAAAGCGAACCTTTCCCGGGGGGCATCACGAATAATTACCGTGTACCCTCCCGCAGCAGGGCCGGGCATGTGTAAGGAGGTACAGGAACTTGGGAGGCCGTTTGTCAGGGAGCACCAACGCATGGTTCCCCCGGCATATACGGACCCCGAGCGAAGGGAAGACCGTGGTTTTTATCGCTCCTTCTGTAAAGGCTGCCCCTTTATCCTGGCAATCAGGGTCCTTGACGAACAGGGGATTACGGTCACCTGCGATGCAGGGTGCTGTGTCCTCTGCATGAACCCGCCGTTCAGGACCAGCCTTGTCAGTTATGGCATGGGGTCATCAATCGGGGTGGCGGCAAAAAGCACGGGCGTTGCACTTACCGGGGATTATGCACTCCTCCATTCCGGACTCCCTGCATTGATCGACGTGTATGAGAAAAAAACTCCGTTGCTGTGCATTGTTATGAAAAACGACTGCATGGGGATGACGGGCGGGCAGCGGGCCTACGATATCCTCCCCTATATTGCCTGGGCGGATCCCGTGATCTGCCAGGCGGACGATGAGGCCTGTCTCCGGGAAATGCTTGTTCTCCCGGGATCGCCTGTAGTTCTGGTGATTGACGGGAACTGTCCGGAAGGGAGACACCATGAAACCGTGGAATGTTGAAATCTGTGATGTAACGCTCCGGGATGGGGAGCAGACGCCGGGTGTGTCATTCACCTGTGATGAAAAGAAGTCGATTGCCCAGGTCCTTGACAGGGTCGGGGTCGAAGTAATCGAAGCCGGGTTTCCCATCGTATCGGCAGATGAAAAAAAGTGCGTGACAGAGATCGCGAATATGGGCCTCGATGCCCGGGTCTGCTGCCTTGCACGGGCACGGAAAGAGGACGCAGAGTGTGCGATAGACTGCGGTGTTGACCTGGTCAGCATTTTTATCGCAACGTCTGACCTCCACATCAGGCATAAATACAAAAAACCACGGGAGGAGGTGCTCCGGGCGGCACTGGGTATCGTTGAATACGTCCATGACCATGGAATTTCAGTGCGGTTTGCCGCGGAGGACGCATCAAGGACGGACCGTGGTTTCTTAAAGGAAGTATTTTTGCAGGGTGAGGACCACGGTGCCCACCTCCTTTCTTTTGCGGATACGGTCGGGTGCCTGACACCGCTTGAGATGTACGAGGTAATGGGTGACCTGGTATCGACCGTGCGTGTCCCGGTCTGTGCACACTGCCATAATGACATGGGGTTCGCCGCGGCGAACACGATTACTGCGGCAGAGGCGGGTGCATTTCAGCTCCATACAACGGTCAACGGCATCGGTGAACGGGCAGGTAACGCCCCCCTTGAGTCTGTGCTTGTGGCGCTGCGCATGAAAGCGGGGGTTGAACGGTATGACCTCACGCACCTCCAGCACCTCTCAAAACTGGTCGAAAAAGCCTCCAATATTCCTGTGGCGAGGACACAGCCGGTCGTTGGTGCCCATGCATTTTCCCATGAGAGCGGGATCCATATTGCGGCAATCCTCCAGGACCCTGAGACCTACGAATATTTTTCCCCCAAAATGGTCGGTGGTGAGCGTAAATTCATCCTCGGGAAACACTCAGGGTCGAAAGCGCTCGAATATGTGGCCTCCGCACTCGGGTTCCAGTTGTCGAAAGAGCAGATCTACCTGGTACTCGAACGGGTGAAAACGGAAGGGGAGCATAAAACGATTGTAACCCCCGAACGTCTTCTTGAACTCATTAAAACTGTGATGGCAGAGGGGTCTCCCGTATGAGGACGCTCTCCGAACGGGTCCTCGGTGCAAAGGCAGGGGACTATGTCGACGCGGAGGTTGACCGGGCATATGTGCATGACGGTACAGGTGTGCTCACGCTCGAGGCCTGGAAGGAGATGGGGTGCCCTGGCCCTGCACACCCGGAACGGCTGTACATCCTCTTCGACCATATCGTCCCGGCGAACAACAGCACTACGGCGACGCTCCAGAAGGAACTCAGGGTGTTTGCCAGGTCCCACGGTATCCATTTCTCCGATATCGGGGGCGGGGTCTGCCACCAGGTCATGGGTGAAGGGGAGGTGCTGCCCGGGGAGATCGTGGTCGGGGCCGACTCGCATAGCTGCACGCTCGGAGCATTCGGTGCGTTTGCGACTGGCGTGGGGGCAACTGATATGGCGGCAGTCTGGGCATCAGGCACGACATGGTTCCGGGTACCGGAAACCATCGCCGTCAGTCTTTTGGGCTCCTTTAGCGGTGGAGTTGAGGCAAAAGACCTTGTTCTCACGGTAATTTCCAAACTGGGGATGGACGGTGCGTCCTACCGGGCACTGGAGTATATCGGGGACGGTACGAAATCGATCTCCATGGAAGGCCGTCTCACAATGACGAACCTTGCGACCGAGGCCGGGGCAAAAACCGGCCTCTTTTACGCCGATGAAGTGACCAGGGCGTATCTCCTGCAGTTTGGCCACCGGATAGAAATGCAGGTGCCTGAGCCCTGCACGTATGCTGACGAGGTCCGGATTGATCTCGGTGACCTTGTGCCGGTGGTTGCTGCCCCCCCCCGCGTCGATTCGGCAAAGCCGGTGGCATCGCTTGAAGGCCTGCCTCTTGACCAGGTATTTGTTGGTACCTGCACAAACGGGCGGTTCGAAGATTTGCAACGGTTTGCATCTATCGTTCGGGGTAAGAAGGTAACGGTGAGGACCATTGTGGTCCCGTCCTCTGCCGGGGTCCTCCGGAAAGCCGCGGATACCGGCGTCCTCTCCACGATCATTGCCGCCGGCTGCACGATAGGGACACCCGGGTGTGGCCCCTGTCTCGGGGCACACATGGGGGTACTTGGTGAAGGTGAAGTCTGCCTGTCGACGGCAAACCGTAACTTTACGAACCGCATGGGCATTGGGGGGAGCATCTACCTTGCATCGGTTGCAACCGCCGCAGCCAGTGCCCTGACGGGTGTCCTTACCACCCCGGAGGTAGTACCATGAAACTTGAAGGGAATGCTGTTTGCCTTGGGGCCGACATTGATACTGATATCATCATCGCCGGAAGGTACCTCCGGACGAAGGACCGGCAGGTCTGGGTTCAGCACGTGTTCGAAGACCTGGACCCGTCGCTTGGCAGCAGGCTCCGGGGGGCGGTCATTGTTGCAGGCAGGAACTTCGGGTGCGGGTCTTCACGTGAACAGGCAGCGGTTGCACTCAAAGAAGCCGGGCTTGTTGCCGTGGTCGCACCTTCCTTCTCCCGGATATTCTTTCGGAATGCGATCAATCTCGGCCTCCCGGTCGTTGAAGGGGAATGTCATTGTGCCAGTGGCGATCATGTGGTAATCGACCTGGATGAAGGGTTCATTGTGTGCGGGGGGACCCGGGTCCCGGTCCGGCCCCTGTCAGCTAGGATGCAGGAGATCCTTCGTGCAGGTGGGCTCGTACACCACTGGAGGTCAAAGCAGCCATGATCTTCCCCCTGGAATACAAAGACATTGGCTATGCGGATACGGAACCCTGTGGGAGATGCGTGTATTTTCTCTCGCAGTACCTCGTACATAAGACCGGTACCGGCCATGAGATCGTCCGGGTGACAACCGATCCCACCGAAAAAGGGCTGATGAGGAAGGTGATCTCCGAGGAAGTGATAGCGTCCGCGGATGATGTTACCTGGTACCCGGAACAGGTCAATATCGCAAACCGGGCCGGGCTCATCCGGCTTGCGATGGAATCAGGGCGACGCTGTACTATCTTTTCCGGACATGACGAACACCTGACATTCGTGCTTGACCCTGACCCTGCAACACTGCTGACCGTTCATGTCTACGATGTAAAGCCTCCGCTCCCGGTCCTGTCAGACAGGATAAAGGAACTAGAGGCAATCGGGTTGTTCGGGGAACTTGATATCATGTTCGTGCACCATATCACCGATATTTCGCAGACCGGTGCCGATGTCCACCCCTGCAGGGCGGCGGGTTTCCCGCGGACTCTTGATGCAGACCCGATGGTTGGTGGTGAAACGGTAGCAGGCTGCAGGGCAAGTTCCGGGATATACCAGGAGTGTTACGGGGATAATTTTACCCTGATCGACATCTGTCCCATCGGGACAGTCACAGAAGAACCGTTCATTACCCGGTGCTGCCAGAAGGAACGGGGCGGGATCGGCAGGTACAATGGAAAATTCGGGGCGGTTGTCCACTGGGGTGCAAGCCCCCGTAATATTCTCAAGGCCATCGACGGCCTCATAACCGGATGGAGTGTGAAGTAATGGCGAACGTCAGAAGTGTTGCGATAGTATGCGGGGATGGTATCGGGAAGGAAGTAATACCCGTTGCAAGGGATGTGCTATCTCTGCTCCACCCTGAGTTTGAATTATTCCCGGTCGAAGTCGGGTACGAGCGGTGGGAGCGGACGGGCGAGGCGATGAGTGATGATGACTTCGAATTGCTCAAATCGGCAGATGCCATCCTGTTTGGTGCGATAACAACACCTTCTGTTCCCGATTACCGCAGCGTGCTGCTTCGGATACGAAAAGATCTCGATCTCTTTGCCAATGTTCGTCCGGTGAAGGGCATCGGCTTTGACATCACCATTGTGCGGGAGAACATCGAAGGTCTTTACTCGGGGATCGAAGAGGTAGGGGTGGACAGGGCGACGACGCTCCGGGTCCTGACCCGTCATGAATGTGAGCGTATCGCCCGGTTTGCCTGCAACCTTGCGGGGAGCAGGACCCTGACCATCGGCCATAAAGCCAACGTGATGAAATCGGACGTATTCTTCAGGGATATATGCCTCCACGAAGCTTCAGTTGCCGGGGTGAATTGCAATGACCGGCTCATTGATTCGTTGTGCCTGGATGTGCTCCTCCACCCTGCATCGTACCATGTTATCGTAACGACGAACATGTTCGGGGACATCCTGTCGGATGTTGCTGGGTATCTCGTTGGCGGCCTCGGTATGCTGCCCAGTGCCAACATCGGGGAACGCCATGCATTTTTTGAACCGGTCCACGGAAGTGCTCCTGATATTGCGGGTCGGAATGTGGCAAACCCAGTTGCAGCACTGCGGAGTGCAGCCCTCCTGATCAGGCATGCCGGGGATATTCCAGGGTCAGATGCGATCGAATGTGCGATTCAGACGATATTTTCAAAGGGGATAAAGACCCGGGACCTTGGAGGATCTGTTGGGACAAAGGAATTTGGCGATGCGGTACTTCACGAGCTTGGGCTTATTGGAGTTGTGTGATTTTTTTTAATAATAAATGGTTTATTGTGATTTTTTAGCAAGAAAGTGGTTTGAAATATCTTATGTCCTGTGATTAATACAGGATATATATCGTCCCTTCCTGCTCCCCTATCTTTCCTTTCTGTTTGCGTCTTTTCTGTCTATTTCCGGGTCGGTAATGTCCTGGACCCGTGTCAGCCAACCGGGTGACCCGTCCAACTGCATCCCTGCATTAAGTTAGGGGGAAGAGTTACACAATCCCCGAATTTTTTTATCCTTCAATCCTCAAAAGTGATTAATCAGTTACTTCTTGTGGGAGAAGATGTTGATCTTCTCCTGGGTCAGGACTGCTGTCCGGACGCATTCTCCTGCTTCGGCTCACTCAGGATCCCGGCCGTTTCAGTTGTACCATTTCCTGCTCCAGTCCGCCATCCGGTCAAGGAGGCTTGTCAGGTCCCGGCCTTTCTCGGTAAATTCGTAGGTCACCACTATGGGAGTCGTACTCACGATGGTCTTTTTCAGGATATCGTGGCCGGTCAGGTCTTTCAGCTTGGCGGACAGGGTCTTGGAGCTCATGGGCCGGAGATTATGCAGAAGCTCGTTGAACCGCAGGGGGGTGTTCTTCAGGTAAATATCCCTGAGGATCAACAGCGCGTATTTGTCGCCCAGGATATGGATCGATTTTTCGTACGGACACCGGATCTCCGTTACCGGTTTGGTGCGTTGGGTAGATGTCATAACGTATCGTAGGTAACTGTTTGGTTAGCGAGTCTATATCTAATTTACTTTGTAAACTAGTGGTACACAGGGAATCACCAAAAACCCTGTAAAAGGTGAAAATCATGGAATCAATCAAAGAACTGGTCGGAAAAATGTATGTCGACTGCCTCACGGTCAACACGAGGGTCGACCCGGGTGTTGAGCTGGGAAAGATGCTTGCCGACAATTTCCAGTCGGTCAACGCAGCGGAGATAAAATCCAAACAGGTACTGATCGGACAGATCCAGTACTTCTGGAAACTTATTCCCGATCTGAAATGGGAGCCGCAGGAGATCCTGCAGGATGGCAACCGGGTCATTGTCCGGTGCATTGCTACCGGCACCCCGAAGGGTGAGTTTATGGGCCTGAAACCCGATGGAAAAAAGTCCTTCCGGATCATGACCATCGACATCCATACGGTGGAAAACGATAAGATAACCACAATCTACCATGTGGAAGAGTGGACAACTGCGATCATGCAGCTAAAGGCGTGATGTTACAAGGAACATCACCGGATTGCCGCGCCCGGCCTCCCAAGACATACCCGGGAACCGGGGATAAACAACAGGAAAACAATCATATGAGTACATCAAAGAAGAATCTAATCATCTATGCCTCATTGTCAGGCAATACGAAGAAAGTCGCAGAGAAGATCGCAGAGACATTTGAATGTCACGGGTGGGAGAACACCCTTGTCCAGATTGATCAGAATTACCGGAACATCGGGAGCATCCCGGACTTTGATGCATTTGATTTCATCTGCGTTGGCTCCGGGGTATTCTGGCATATCCCGTTCGACCCGCTCCTCTCGATCATCCGGTCAGCAACGCACCGGACTTCCTATGGAAAGATCGTGCCCGGACCAAGGCTTGGTCTTGCTTTTGCCACATACGGCGGCGCCCATCTCGGACCAAAGGAAGCGCTGGCAACGCTTGAACTGCTCGAGATTGCATTTGAGCATCTCGGATTCCAGTCTTTCGGGAGGCTCGCCGTCCCAGGACGGGTTTCGCATTACCACGGCAATAATCAGCAGACGCCTTCCTGGTATTTCCCGGATATCCACCTGAGGCCGACTGCCGATGACCTTGTAATGGTCGAAAGATATGTGAATGATATGTTGTCAAGAGATCAATTTCAGAACGTGTACGGATCAGCCTGACAACCCGGATCCATTTTTCGGTATCATTCGGATATACTAAAAATGTAAATTCCTCGATAATGTAATTTTGGCTATGTAGATTTTTTTTAAAAAAAAGAGTTTAATTCAGGTTTAATTTCTGAATTTACGATAACCTGCAGCACAGCCGGCAACGGCCAATGCGCCGATCACCGGTACAATGGATGCCGGAGCTTTTGTTGTTGGCACGGGTGTGGGTGTTGCACGGTTCCCGAGCAGTTTTGTCGCCAGCAACTTCGTGGTCT
>JBAXMF010000046.1:0-11248 GCA_037134435.1 Methanomicrobiales archaeon
ATGTCGCTGATTGCCACCCGGACCACGATCGCCCCGTCGCTGCCTGCTATCCGGATGCTCTCCAGCCGGGCCGGGAAGGTCGAACCGTCCCCACGCCGAATCATGGCGGTACAGGCCTGTTTTTCCCCCTGGTCCAGCACATCCATAAAATACTGGTACCACGGACCTGAATCTTTTTTCGCGATAAATTCACTGAACCTGGCATTTACCAGGTTATTCCGCTCAACTCCGAGGAGTACCGCACCAGTAAGATTTGCATCGGTGATCAGCGCATTGCCGGTAAGCGTGAAGTAACCAATCGGTGCAAATTCATAGAGGTCAAGGTAACGGTCCCGTAACTCCCCGAGTGCGAGATGCGCACGACTGAGTTCTTCTGCCTGTGTCTCCAGCTCGACCTGGTGTTCCCGGAGTTCCTGGATAAGTCCTTCCAGGTTCTGGCCTGCAAGGTTTGGAGAACTCTCCGGGTAGCGGGCAGGCTGAGCCCCTGAGTCTTCCCGGATCGAACGGGTGCTGCCCTCATCCTTCTCTTCCGGCCCTTTCTTTTCCTCAGCCATTTTTTTAGTCCTCCTTTCCTGCATTCCGCCATGCTCCTTCCCGCACCGTCAATTCGAACCTTGCTCCTCTCCCCGGATCGCCCGTTTCACGGATGGAAATACCGGTAATGTCAAGAATTTCCCGGGCAAGAAACAACCCCATACCAGTATTTTTCCCAAATCCACGGTCAAAGATCATCTCCTTCTCCTCTGCCAGAATTCCAATGCCGTCATCCTCGCAGACGAGGACCTTATTGCCTTCGTGTTCTTCTGCAGAGAACCGGAGAGTCGTGATCTTCCCGCCGTACCGCATTGCATTGTCCATCAGGTTATAGAAGACCCTGACAACCAGCGGATCGGCGAACACTTCCGCACCGGCAGGGAGATCATTCTTCACCATGACCTTTCCGAGCGGGGCTTCCTTTGCAGCAGTGTCCACAAGTGAACGGCAATCCTGCCATGCTGGTGCATTGACCCCAATATCCTCATACTCCTTGGTGAACCGGATCATGGCGGAGATCCGATCTGCAGCGGTTGAAACCTTCTGGAAATACTCAGCCTGTGTAGGATCGAACTGCTTTTTTTCCAGCATTGAAAGATATCCCATCTGCACCGTGAGCTGGTTGTTTATATCGTGCCGGGTGAGGGAAGAGAGAAGGGTGAGCTTTTTATTTGCCTGGTGGAGTGCCTCCTCTGCCCGCTTGCGCCCGGTGATGTCCCTCCAGAATGCCTGCACCGTGCCTTCCGTGACCCGGCTTGCCCTGATCTCCAGGTCCAGCAGCGTTCCGTCCTTCCTCCGCAGCTTCCGTTCGTAGCACACCGGCTGGCCCGCCAGGACCTCGGTCAGCCGTGGCGGCTTTCGTTGGAGCTCCTCCAGTGGGATCAAATCGGACACCCGCATAGCAAGCAGTTCGTCGTGACTGTACCCCAGCATCTCGCAGGCTTGTGCGTTGACATCGATGTTTCTGCCCTGGGCATCGTGAACGACGATGCCGTCCGCACCCGTCATAAACAGGTTGCGGTACTTTTCCTCGCTCTCCCGCAGTGCTTCTTCCGCCCGTTTGCGCTCGGTGATGTCGCGGGCTGCAGCAAAGACGCCACCGACATTCCCGATCTCGTCGCGGTACACCGTAGCATTATACAACACGGGGGTGATATGACCGTCGCGGTGCCGGATGGAGAGCGGGTAATCGCGGACAGTTCCATCAGTGAACACACGTTGATATCCTTCCTTCGCCTGCTCAGGCTCGGTGAAATAGTCCGAAAAATCAGTGCCGATCAGTTCATCTCTTGAGTAACCGGTTATTTTTTCTGTTGAGGAATTTACATCAGCGATCCTGCCATCAGGATTAATTGTGACAAGCGAGTCCAGGCTTGCTTCGATCAGGCTGCGGTTGTAAGCGTTGCGAGTCTGAAGGACCTGTTCGCTCCTGGCGAGGCCCTCAACATTCTGCTGCAGTTCCTCTTCTGAAGCAGTTAGTTCCTCATAGGCTGAATGAAGATCTTCGGTATTTCTGATAAGCGTTTCTTCTGCTTTTTTGGGCCCGGTGATGTCGCGGATGGTGTTCTGCATGCCCAGAACTCTTCCATCAACCGTGGTCAGTTTTGCGGAATGAGATATCCACCGTACCGCCCCCTGACTATCAAGAATACGATATTCAAATTCACGCAGTTCCTGCCCATGCTGCGTAACCTGTTCCCAAGCATGCAGGCACCGGGGTACATCATCAGGATAAATGATATCAGGCATTGTTTTCCCGACAAATTTGTCGCCATGGTGCCCGATGACGTGTTCACACTGAGGGCTGACATACGTCACAATGCCTTTTGCATCTGTCAGAATTGTCAGGTCAGAGCTATTATGCACCAAAGACTTGAACAATTCCTCTCTCTCCCGCAGCGCATCCTCTGCCCTTTTCCGGGATGCTGCCTGCTTGACCTGGTGGACCAGTTCGGCAAACTGCGCCTGTGGTTCACCACCTTTCTGGAGATAAAAGTCAACTCCGTTGTTGATCGCCTGGATGACTACCTCTTCCCTGCCTTTGCCGGTGAACAGGATGAATGGGACCAGTCCAAAGCGTGACCGTACCTCAACAAGGAACTGGATGCCGTCCATTCCCGGCATCTGGTAATCTGAAACAATCGCATCGAATTGTTCCCCTTCAAGCAACCTGATCGCATCGGGTGCACTCAGTGCGGTCTTTACAGAAAAATCCCCGGATCCCTCGAGAAACATCCTGCCGATATCAAGAAGATCAGGTTCGTCATCAACGTAGAGCACCCGGAGTGGACGGATCATTGCACTCCATCCCCCACGATATACCGGATCTCTTTTCGCATCATTATCCAGAACCATACTCCTTTTCCCGGCTATCCGCAGCACCTCTCCCACCAGCTTCCGTTTCAGTGATATCATGGATGATGGAAAAGAGGAGCGTCTTTCCGCCAATGACTACGGGAGAGGAGTGCACCTCAACCGTCCTTGCCTCTCCGCTCGAATGCCGGTGTTGTGAAGTGAACGTGGTGATCTGCCCCCGTACTACTTTTGCCCGCAACGCCTTCACCTCTTTTGGAGGCAGGGTGTTAATCTCATCAATGGACAACGTACAGAGAGTTTCCCTTGACCTGCCGTAGAACCGTTCAGCGGCCAGGTTTGCGTCCATGATTATACCGGATCCGGGATCGATCAGGAGCATGACGGAATCATGGCTCTCGAACATCACGCCGAAGATCTTCTCCCTCTTCTGCTGCGCCTCATCAATTTGTGTACGCCCGGTGATATCGATCAGCATCAGGCTGAGGGCTGCTTCAGCTCCTTCACTTGCCGGGGCCGGCACCGCAATTACCTGTACCCGGAATGGTGGACCATCCGGATACATCAGGTACAGCTCGCAGGATTGCCGATTCCCCGTCTTGATAAGCTCATTCCGGCACCCATAGAAGACATCCTGATGATCCGGTACGATAAACCTGGAAAACGACGTGTTGACCAGGCTTATCCGGTCCACGCCAAGCAGGGTTGCAGTGGTAAAATTGGCGTTGATAATCAGCCCCTGTTTATTGAGGGTCAGATATCCTGCAGGCGCCAGGTCATAAAGTTCAAAATACCGTTCACGGGACCGTTCGAGATTGACTTGCACCTTTCGTAGCTCCTCGTTCTGCATCTCCAGTTCGTTCTGGTGAAGATGGAGTTCTGCTTCAGTCTTCTGCAGACTGTCAGACGTTGTCTTCAGGGCATAGCTGGATTTTTCCCGGAGGGCTTCCTCCTTCCGTTTACGGCTGGTGATATCGTGAAAGATTCCAAGTATACCAGAAACATTTCCGGCCTCATCCAGAATAGGAGTTTTTAATGTGGAGACCCAGGATTCCTTACCATTTACGATATACCGCTCTTCAATCGTGTGGGTGGCACCGGACGCCATGACTTCCCGGTCATACGCCCGGTACTTATCAGCCAGATCACGGGGATAGAAGTCATAATCGGTCTTTCCCACAATTGCTTCAACTGCAATCCCAAGGTCACGGGCATAGTGTTTATTGCACGAGACATAGGCTTCGTTCGTATCCTTGGTAAAGATCTTCTCAGGGATATTCTCAACAAGCGTCCGGTACTTATGTTCACTCGCTTCCAGTGCGGCCTCCGCCATTTTGCGCTTGGTAATATCCAGGTGCACTGAAACCCATACCAGTCCATACTCCGGATGATTAAACGTTGTAGTAGTGGCATTGCACCAGAACATTGTCCCATCCTTTCGGATATTATGGATTTCTCCATTCCATTCGCCAGTCTGCAGAAGACTCGTGATAATTTCGTCTGCGACGACCTGGGGGTCCTTCTCACCCGGTGCATTGATGATACGGATGTGTCTTTTCGTAAGTTCGCCGGCACCATATCCAAACATGCATTCGAAGCGAGGGTTTGCATAGACAATAACGCCGTCACTTGCCTGGATCATCACCACACCTTCAGCCATGTTCTGAACAATCCTGCTCTGAAGGTCCAGCGACTCTTCCGCCCGCCTGCGATCGGTGATGTCAGTGTTTGATCCTTCATAAAAAAGCACGGTACCTTCCGTATCCCTGATGGTCCGCGCAGTGATTGAGACCCAGAAACGGGTACCGTCCCGTTTTTTGTGCAGGGTTTCATAATTTTCAATTTTATCCTGTTCCGCAAGAATCCGGACCACTTCATTCCGGTCCTCCGGGTAGGCATAGAGGTGCAGGTTGACATCCATGCGGGCATGTAACATTTCGGCAGCTTCGATATACCCGTACATGTGGGCAAACGCATCATTTGCATCGACCAGCATGCCGCCAGGTGTAGTTTTGAATAACCCTGATACAGATCTTTCAAAAATATCCCGGTATTTTTGCTCGCTCTCCCTCAGCGCCTCTTCCGCCCGACTGCGTTCGGTGATGTCTTTTGCAAAACAGCAGCAGTACTGTTTGTCCTTGAACTTGAGATAATTGAGGACCATTTCAATAGGGATCACGCGGCCATCATGACCGATGATAGCGGTCTCAAACATGTAATGCCGGTCCCGCAGGATTACTTCCCAGGTCTCATCCCACGAAAACGGGAAAACCCCGGCAATGATATCCTGAAATTTTTCTGTACCCAGATCGCGGTGCTGGTAACCCAGCACCTTCTGGGCTTCCCGGTTCATGTACACAAACCGGCCCCCGCGACTGGCCCACATGATCAGGTACGATGCATTATCCACTGCAAACTGGGTGAACTGGAGCTTGGTATGTGTTTTCTCGTGGCTGGCAATCTCATTATAGATCTGCCGGTTCAGGTCCTGGACCTCAACCAGGCGTCCCCGTACCAGGGATTCTCTCTCTTCCACACCTTTCTGTACCGTCTCTTCGAGATTTTTCATATCGGTAATGTCACTACCGGTGCCCTGGTAACCAATCGATTTCCCCGCCTGGTCAAACAAAATCCGGAATATCCACCGCTGCAACCGGGAATCCCCCCGGGGAGTAATGGCCCTGAAATCCAGTGACGACACCGGGTGAGCGGAGTCCAGCGAGAGGAGGCATTGTTTAATCCTGGTATATTCGCTTTTGGGTACTGTAGGTCGCCACCGGTGACCGGTAAGTTCGGTTTTTCCTTTCTGCAGAAGGTCACCATATGCCCGGTTCACGTAGGTGAGTGTGCCATCCGGTGTAAACCGGCAGATATATTCTGTCATGTCCAGTTCGGCAAGCGAATCATCTGCGCCATACTCGTTCCGGTGGGGATAACTGGCAACAGCCGGTATATCGGCAATAAGGGCAACGCCCGGCTCCCCGTTCTCGAAAAAAACCGGTAGAATAGTTAACGTGCACGGCAGGGAACGGTCGGCGAGCACCATTTCCGCTGAAACCCTGTTCTCTTTCCCTTTCAGGCCATCCCGGATTAACCGGGTAAGTTCGGGGATTGATTCAACGAAAAAAGGCAGTTGCCCGGTCGTTTTCCCGATGAGGTCCCGTTTTGCCAGGTGTAGGAGTTGCCGGAACGGTTCATTCATATCAACAACGGCCTCCCCCCTGCCAAATACGAGGACACCGTTGTTTGAGAGCTTCAGCACCGCATCAACCGGTAACTTATTTGCCTGACAATAGATTTTGGCTGCCCCGACCCGTTTGAGGGTGACCCGGCCCTGCATCTGGAGCAGGTGTAAGTTATTTGCTGCAGCATTGCGATTCATGCCAAGCATTTCGGAAATACTTTTTATCGTCAGTCCTTCCGGATTTTCTGATAATAAAGCCCTGATACTGGAAATTTCATCAGGGAATTTTTCTATTGCCATCGTTACGTCATCATAGCTCAACGGATCTTATCTACCTTCCGTTCGTGCTGGAAATTAATGCCGTGCATATGTGCACATTTATCTTTATCGAGATCCATTGGGACATACCCGCCTGGTGCAGGGCAGGGAACGGACCAACTGGGAACGGAACCGTTTAACACCGTCATTCGAAAAAATGGGCATGATACCTGCACGCCACAGGCGCAATAGATGAGTATACCGGGCGGCACATCGTGCCGGGAGGACCCGCACTGTGAGACAGGAGATAATAGAACAGGAAGTCGCCGCACTCTGGGTGCGCTACTCGGTCGTCGAAAAAATGACGGGCTCATATTCAGATTGTATCGAAAACCGGGTATGTGACCCCGTCCGCCGGATAATTTCTGCGGACCTGGAGGACACCCCGGGACAGATACCAAAGGTGAAACAAGCGGAGAGGGAACCTAGGACAGAGTGAAGCGGTCCCTTAAAAAAGAGGCACCCCCGGCTAAACCCTGAAAGCCGCGTGAAACGTGGGCGCAACCGTTGCAGGATTGAGAAAAAGCAGGATAACAACGCCGGATTGTACCAGGTATTCCGGTGGATGGAAAGGAAACCCCCTAGCGTTGAGGAAGAGGAAACGATGAAATCAAGAAAAAATGTGACAAAAAATCAGAAAACTTCTGAAACCCAAAGGAGAGAAAACGATGCCTGATGTTTGTTTTGGTTTTGAAGTGCACCAGCCATTCCGCCTCAACCGGCACTTCTCACCCAAGCCGAAGGTGAAGAAAAAAGATCTGCATGCGCTCTATTTTGACGAAATGAACAAGGAGGTACTGGCACGGGTAGCGGAGAAATGCTACATACCTGCCACCGCGATAATCCTCGATAAACTGGACGAAGGGTTCCACTGTTCGTTCTCCTTTTCCGGGACCCTTATCGAGCAGCTGGAAAAGTGGCAGCCTGATGTCCTGTCCCTCTTCGATTCAGTCGCCCGCCATAGCAACTGTGAATTGCTCGGTCAGACCTACTACCACAGCATTGCCGGTTGTTTTGGCGATAAAGCCGAGTTCATCGAGCAGGCCCGGTTGCACGCTGACCTGATGCATGAACACTTTAAGGTCCGCCCCACGGTCTTCGAAAATACCGAGTTCACTTTCAATAACACAATTGCAACAATCGTAAAAGAGATGGGCTATGCAGGCATCTTCACGGAAGGCGTTGACCGGGTCCTCGGCTGGCGCAGCCCGCACCACATTTACACCTGCAATGATATGCCCGTCCTCCTGCGTGATACCCAGCTATCAGATGACATCGCATTCCGGTTTCCCAACCAGGGCTGGGACCAGTTCCCATTGAAGGCGGACACCTATGCACACTGGCTGACCGGCGCAACCGGTGACCTCGTCAACATCTTCATCGATTACGAGACCTTCGGGGAGCACATCTGGACAGAGACTGGGATCTTCGGTTTCCTCTCCCACCTGCCCGGCGAGCTGAAAAAACGGGGAGTTAACACGGTCCTGCCGGCAGAGGCGCTGAGCAGGTATGCGCCGGTCGGTATGATCGATGTCCGTCATACCATCTCGTGGGCAGATATCGAAAAGGACGCATCGGCATGGATGGGCAACGAGCGGCAGCACACAGCCTACTCGGCGGTCCAGAAGGCGGCGGCATTTGCCAGTAAAGACAAGTCAACCTGGCGGTACCTCCAGACGAGCGACCACTTCTATTACATGGCCTCCAAGTACGGGACCTGCGGCGAGGTGCATAACTACTTCAGCCACCACGAGGCAGACGACGCGTTCAGGACATACATGGCGGTCCTTTCTGACTTTGAGAACCGCAACATACAGGGGATGAAAGACCGCAAGTCAGCAAAGACATTGCGGACCCTGCCCCCCGAACAGGCATTTCATTTTGCCGGGCCGACCGGCTTTGTCGGCTATGCCGCCTATAACCTTGACCAGTTTGAAAAACTGCTCAGTATCGTGCCCGAAGAGTCAGTCCGCTACCACCAGGAGCGCGGGGATATCGCCCGCTGGATCGGGGAAACGCTGGGGGATGAGGAACTGGCTGAAAGTGTTAAAGATTGCGAGGACCAGAGAAAACTCATTGAGATCGTCAAAACACGGAGGGAACTGCTATGGAGTCACGTAAGTTAGCATTCTTTTGCTGGGAGTCGATGCATGCCGAACGCGTGGGGGGTCTCGCAAGCGCCGCGACCAACCTCGCAGAGACTCTTGCGAAGCAACATGAGATACATTACTACACCCGCGGGACAATGCCCGACACTCAGATCAATGGTGTTTGTTACCATTACTGCCAGCCGCAGGGTGGCAATACGGTGTCGTATTGCGAGGACATGAGCAACAGAATGGTTGAACAATTTCGGAAAGACGACCAGAATGGGAAATTTGACATCCTTCACTTCCACGACTGGCACCCGATACCGGCACTCCACCAGCTACAGGACAGGGACACGATCCTTACGTTCCATTCGACCGAGTACGGCCGTAACGGGAACCAGCACGGCAACTGGTGGGAATACCGCGAGGTTTCCGGCAAGGAATGGTATGGCGGCCTTATCGCCAAACGGGTGACCACGGTTTCGGCGACCTTGAAAAACGAGATTATGCAGCTCTATAACGTCCCCGATTGGAAGTGTGACGTGGTCCCAAATGGTATTGTACCCAGAAAATACTGCACGTCCGTAGACCCCGGTGAGGTGAAACAATCCTATGGGATCCACCCCTACGCCCCGCTGATCCTTTTCGTCGGCCGGTTGGCGTACCAGAAAGGTCCGGACATTTTTATTGAGGCGCTACGGAAGGTCCACAACCACCGCTGGGATTTCAAGGCAATCGTGGCTGGGGATGGGGGGATGCGGCAGTACCTCGGGGAACGGGCATACGGGCTGCCGGTCAACTTCGTCGGCTACATCCCGGACACCGAGTACTTACGGCTCCTGAACGCCGCCGACATCGTCGTTATCCCGAGCAGGAATGAGCCGTTTGGACTTGTGCTCTTAGAAGCGTGGAGCGCGGCAAAAGCAGTGGTCGCATCAGATGTCGGGGGCCTTGGTGAGAACATTGACCCCTTCATCGACGGGATCAAGGTCTGGCCTGATTCTGACTCCCTTGCATGGGGGATCAATAACCTGCTGGATGACCCGGAGAAAGCCCGGACATTTGGGAGCCGGGGACGCTCGAAGGTCAACCGGACATTCCTCTGGGAGCCGATCGGTAACCAGATGTTACAGACCTATTCACAGGTGAGCGGCTAAGCGGGGCACCAGGGAGAGTATCGTTGCTGGATACCCCTTTGATGGCAATGAAACAGGAGGAAAAAATGACACAACATTGTCCACTCTGTGGAAAGGCGGTACATGCTGAATATGATGCGGACCCCGGGAACCTGGCCGGGATGTTTTACTTCTGTCGCGGAAGCCCTGATGGCTGCAGGGCGACATTCATGATTCACCCGGATGGCGAATATGTTGAATCGCCTGTAACCAGGATGAGTATAGAGGGTAACCGGGGTTTATGAAGTGAATGGGTCCGATTCCGTTGGAAAAATACCTGTCCACGACGAAGATGTGAACTACCGGACAGGCGGAATCATCATATGGGGAGAGCGCAATTATGACATCGATGAGTTCCGGTCGTTGATCATGGCCAACTCCGACGAGCGTATGAAGAAAACGAGTGAGCATGAAGATAGTATACCAGGGCACAGATGAACCAGTGCCGGAAAGCATAGGGTCCCACACGGGGGAGGAAGGAGACTGAAATGAGCTTTTTCGATCCCATAAGAAACGGGAATATGAGGAAAAAACGGAGGGGAGTTATGAAAAAAAACAGCGAAACGATGATAAACCGTCAGCCTGTGACGGGGATGGGTACTGACAATGGGGTGGATGATCTCTCACCCAGGACATGGATTTTATTCTATCTTATCTGCCTTGTTGCGATTCTCTGGGCGACGTTCCTCCTTGTCCGGGAGGAGATGGTCTGGTTAAGTTTTGCACTGGTTATTATTGCTGCCGGCAGCGGGATGTTCCTGTTTATCCACAATATAAAATTACGGACAGGGTTTTTCTTCTATCTTATCTGCCTTGTGGCAATTCTCTGGGCAGCATTCCTCCTTCTCCGGGAGGAAATGGTCTGGGTCAGCATGTTACTGTTTCTCATTTCGGCAGGCATGGTAATTTTTGCATATTTCCTTGGCGAACATCCCCACATATCAAAACCCGTTACGGGTCAAAATTCTGGGTCTATTGCCAATTCCGGCAGTCCTGCTCCCGTGCCGGCCAAAAAAACAAGCAGCCCAATGGACCCGGAAGAGGAATAGAATTCGCACGACGTTTGATTGGGTTTAGGGTGCACCAGCCGTTCCGGCCCAACCGGATATTTTCCACCCGATTCAGGTGTAAATAAAAAAGATGTCCCGGCGCGGGGTAACAAATTAATCCCCCGGATTATAGGGCTGGAAAAAGAGTTTCATTTGGAATTTTAACATAAACCGGAGGAAGAAATGACAATTCAATGTCCGATCTGCGGTAAAACGGAACACCTGGTCTGTGATGATGACCTTGGGAAAGATGGGAAGTTTTACTCGTGTCACGAACCCGAGGGTGGCTGCGGGTCTACATTCCGGGTTACCCTGGAAGGCCAATATCTGGATATCTTCTGAAGTGCGGGGGGGATCTAGCCGGGGGGGCGTTGTGGCGGTGGTTGTTGTTGTGGCTGTAGCCATTGCAGTTGCCCTGCAGGTACAATTACAATCCTCACTGGTCTGGCCACTATACTGAAAACCCGGAAAACGACCTGTTTTACGCCCGGATTACGGGAATAATTCTCTCAAGCAGGGTACACTCCCCCAACCCCATTCAATAAAATCCGCTCTCGTTCGTTTAAATCGCCCGCATTTGCCTCC
>JBAXMF010000047.1:0-11105 GCA_037134435.1 Methanomicrobiales archaeon
CCTGTTTCTGGATCTCATCAAAAAATAAGTATATCGGTTCGGGGGAGTCCTCGAAGTTACTGTGCAGGATCACTTTCTGGTAAGTCTCAAGTACATCTTTTATGGTAAATGTTTCTTCATCGAAAGAACAATACAGGATGTGCCGGGGATTTGTGAATTTGAGCAGACTGCTGATAACTTGCATCATCAGGGTGGTCTTTCCAACCCGTCTCAGGCCATATACAAGTAGTATCTGGCGTCTTTTCACATAGGGTTCAATCGCGAAATAGAGTTTTCTCCTATACTCTTGTGTCCATTCCAAGGGTACGCCCCCTTTGGTCCACCAGGGATTGAACCGTTCCAGCTCTTCGATTGACACCATAATTACATCTTGATGCCATAATTATTTGTAAGTTATGACATCATGATGTTATAACTTTTATTTTTCGCGAATTTCCCGGTACGGTAACGATTTTGCTTCAGGTCTCCCTTACGTTTTTATGTGACTGTTGTACTGCTATGCCTGTCGTAATGTCGATCGATGCCGGAATGGTGAGAGGGATGGCAAACCACAAAGTGGGAAGTCAGTAGCCACAAATTCCCTCGCGAATTTTCTGACGGAATCAGCATCATCGTGTTGCCTTGCAGGCAACCCTTTCCTGGATATAGGTAACCTGTATCAAGAGATCCCGGAGAAAAAAAACGAATTGCAGGGATTTTTCGGTTTGCTTATCATCCTGATGAAGTAGTGTATGCAACGGGTACGTAACCGGTGGAGAGATCAAATCCTTGTGTTCTTCTCATTTCATAACAGTTGAACTATCGTTTACGCCTGGTGTCGTTCGCTTCACATGAGAAACAGGGGGATCACAATCCGGGCCGTTCTTCAGATTGAGAAACATCGTAAAACGGGCTATTACGCCGTCTAAACTGAAGTCTTTTATGGGGCTTTGGAAAAGGATAGCATCCAATGGGGGCCATTTATTGGCTGAATCTTACCTAAAACGCCCATTTTAGCCTTATCCATCATCAAATCGAATCGGAGTCAAATGCGGGCGATTTAAACGAACGAGAACGGTTTTTACAAGTGGGGGTGGGGTGTGGATACCCCCTTGTAAGTACCTTTTCGATAATTCGGGCGTATATTGGGTTTTTTTACCAGATTTTTGGGTAAAGGTGGGGAAGTGCGTTCTTATGTTTTAAATAATAGGGGAAGCTTGCAGGGAAACAACTATCCTATAGATTCTTTGTTTGAGATAGACGCGAAACTGAAAAGGCCATGTGTTTTTTAACGACGTCATAACCTCTTTGGGAACCGACGGTCCCCAGCCGGTCGGGCAAATCCCCCGCCCTGCCAAGCCAAAAAGGGCGGGGGACCACACCACCGGTACCTCCAGGTGCACCAAAAAAAGCAATATTGAATGCCTCATTCCATTTATTGATCACAATTAAACCCCGGATGTTTTGTTCGTGTAGAGAGAAAAATTCACTCATCACGGGGTGAGATCACAACCGGTGCACGCAAGGCACATGGTCTGTGACTGGTCGACATGGAGATTATAGTTCTTAAGGATCTCCCGCGTCATTTTTGTCAATTTCAGGAGCCGTTCAGGACTCGGTCGTGTGGCCGTTTTCAGCTCCTCTTTCCGGGATGGAGAGATAGAGATGGGTCGAAGCACCGGGATAACTCCTATTTTCGCAAGGTACTCCACTCCCTTATGGACACATTCATCCGTCTCACCAAGTCCGATGATGATATTGGAAGAAACATGGTTTCTTCCAAAAACCTCCACGGCTTCACGCAAGGATTCCAGTATAAACTGCAGGGTATGCCCTTTTCTCCCCCTGCACACACGGTCAAAGATCGCGGGATCCATGGTCTCGACACTGTATTTCACCTCGGTGACCCCTGCATCCTTCAGTTTTCTGGAGGAATTTTCTGCCGGGTGAACAGCTACGCCGATTGGTACCTTATAGGGGGCGAGGGCTTTGACGATTTCCACCACCCGGTTAATTTCATCATCGGGTGATAATGCAATTCCGGAGGTCAGCGAGATGACTTTTAATTTCCCGTTTGTCCGTGCCTTCTCCACGATTGCCAGGATCTCGTCCTTAGATTTGATTTTACCTTTGGACTTGGGTACGGAGCAGAACTGGCAGTTATAGATGCACCGTTCACTGACGGTAATGTAGACCTGGTCGGGGCAGTGGGCGATTATCTCCTCGAGGTTACCCTCAGCGATTTCCTGGTTGTCATGGACTATCATTACATGATCGTTTTTCCGCACTATTCTCATGGGTGAATTCGTATTCACCTCCAGCCTGACGCGAAGACCACCAGAGGAGAAGAAGATGGACTGGAGCCCCATTCCAGGACCTGCCGTTGATGTCCGGCGGGGGGGCAGCAGGGATTCTTCGACATCTATGGTCCCGATGGAGAGCAGTTCCGCTTTTATGTTCTCGTCCATGAGGGTCATTCCGTGTCACACTCTTATTGTATTCCAAACAGGGTTGCCGCATTCCCTCCAAGGAGGTTTTCGAGCACCCCTGGTTTGTAGGAGAATCGCCGGAACTCGGTAAGGCTCTGGCCAAGGGGTCGTACCGGGTATGACGAGGCATAGAGGATCCGGTCACCCAGGAAGTGATTTGCCGCCTCCACCCAGTCCTGTGCACCGGGGAATCCGGGGATGAACTGGAAGAAATCAGGAATCACCCAAAGGTTCCCCAGCGGTGCATTGGCGATCATGACCCCCAGCATCTCGCTCGTATAGGGAAATGCACCGTGCACAACGACAATCTGGAGGGTCGGAAAGGCATTTGCGACCCGCTGGATACGGTAGGGTTCGGCATACGAGATATCCGGCCCCTGCATAAGGCTGCAGGTAAGGTAGAGTACCCCCCCGAGCTCTGCGCATCTCTGGTAGAGGGGATAATTTTTAGGATCATCCACGTAGCGTGGCGGGACCCACCACCCGGGATCGACGGCGATCCCTTTAAAATGCATCTCCTGGAGCGTCCGCTCTATCTCACGGACCCCTGCCTCCACATCTGCCCCATTGATGCCTGCCAGAGCGACAGGAAAACGTTCGGGGTACCGATCACGGAGTTCAGCGATGTCATCATTAAGGATAGTACGGTGTCCGGCCTGTCTGCCGACCAGGATGCCCTTGTCCTCTCCGGCTGCATCCATCTCCTCAATAAAAAGTTCACATGATTTCTGCGTCATGGAAGGGGTACGGTCATACCCACTCACCAGCGGGCTGCGTTTAACCGATGGACGTGCCCCTGGCTCGGATGCCAGGACCTGTGTAAGACTCTTGAACGGGGGTCGCACCCGCGCATCAATGATTATGGTTCCCTCACCTCAAGGCTGTCTGCCTCATCTCTCTCTTTTCGTGCCTGTTAATAACCTGATAGGTTCCGGCATTCACCGAATAGTTTCTATCTTTTCACCGCAATAATGCGATTATTCAGTACCAGTGTCTGAATCCGGTGGTCCAATCCGGTTATGATATAAAATGCCGTATTGAGGATACCAGATTATGAGGAAGACCGTTAGCGAAATAAACGAAAAAATCCGTAGCGGCACCGCGGTAGTCATGACCGCTGCTGAGTTCAAACAGTATATACGCAACGATGAGAAGGTCACCTCCCGTGATGTGGACGTGGTAACAACCGGCACTTTTGGTGTGATGTCTGGCACCTATGCCGTGCTTAGTATCCCGGTTGCGGAAAAAAAGGCATTTTTAAAAGCCGACCAGGTATACATCAATGGCGTCCCGGCGATGCCCGGCCCATGTCCGAACGAGAATCTCGGGGTCGTCGATCTGATTGTATATGGGACGTCTCATGCAAATGCTTCGTATGGTGGGGGGCACCTTTTGCGTGACCTCGTTTTGGGAAATCCCGTTGAGGTTGTTGTTAATGCAGAACGCAAAACATTCAGCCGCACGGTTACTCTCGAAGACATGGGATTTGCACGCCTTGTAACCACCCGGAGCGCCTTCAAAAATTATACGGCGATGATAAACCCCCGCCGCAGCCCGGTGAAATCGACGATTTTTTCCGTCACGGCTATGCAGGGCCCGTTCACGGAGGCAAGTGTCAGCGGGTGCGGGGAGATCAATCCTCTGGAGAATGATCCCGGTATGCGGACTATCGGACCCGGGACGCGCATCCTGGTCAATGGTAGTGAAGGATATGTGATGGGGACAGGCACCCGCAGTTCAGCCGGGCGCCCGAACCTCTCCTTTTTTGCTGACCTCAAAGGGATGGATCCCGATATGATGGGGGGTTTTGTTACCTCAGCAGGGCCTGAATGTCTCGTCTCCTGCGCTGTGCCGATTCCGGTTCTTGACGACGATTCTCTCCGGGCACTTTCGGTTCTTCATGAACAGATCCCGCTGCCGGTTGCTGATGTTGCTGATCGGACTCCGCTGGCTTTTACTACCTATGGGGAAGTCTGGAACGGGACAGATCAGCGGATAAGGTTTGATCCTTCGCTCTGTACAGCCTGTGAACCGTGCACTGCGGCCGCCCGCTGTCCTACGGGCGCAATAACTACAGGTCCGATTAATTACCACCGCTGTGTCTGTTGTGGAACCTGCACATTCTCCTGCCCGGCCCATGCGTACTATGGGCAGCTGGGATCACTCACGGTTGATACCTTCCACGTCCCGATTATTCTGCGGCAGTCAAGTATCACTCACGCAAAACGACTCTGTGAGCGGTTGAAACACCGTATTATGAACGGAAAATTCTTTCTGAACGGACCTGACAAGGGGGGTCATTGATGGAAAAATACCAGATTCAGTGCACGGCTTGTGGGAGGTTGTACCCGGACACCGGCTTCAACGAATGCCCGGATAGTCATGCCGCTCTCCAGCGCACGGTCTATTCTGCACAGTGCATGAATTATGCTGACCTGCCAGGGATGCTCAGGTTTTACGATTGGCTGCCGATAAACCATAAACCGGTGGTGACAGCAGGCCCGGTCACCTACCAGAGCATGGGGCTTGCAAGGGAACTAGGGCTCCCCCACCTGTATATTACGTTCAGTGGGTTCTGGCCTGAAAAAGGGGCTGCCATCAAGACCTGCTCATTCAAAGAATTAGAGGCAGTCCCAACCCTGCAGAGAGCATCGGAAAGGAGAAGCGGGATTCTTGTCGTGGCCTCGGCAGGAAATACCGGCAGGGCATTTGCACAAATTGCTGCAGAGATGAATACACCCGTTGTCGTAGTAATTCCCAAACGCTCATTACCCCGGATCTGGACAACAATTCCAACAGATAAGGTTCTCCTCATCACGGTAGAGGGGGATTACTCAGATGCAATCAGCCAAAGTACACTGATTGCTGGTCTCCCCCATCTTACTGCAGAAGGAGGTGCAAAAAATTGTGCACGGCGGGATGGCATGGGGACCGTAATGCTTGATGCGGCAGTGAGTACAGGCAGGATACCCGATTATTACGTGCAGGCTGTAGGCAGCGGAACCGGTGCGATTGCTGCATGGGAAGCCGCACAGCGACTTATCCGGGACGGGCGATATGGCAGCCACCTGCCGTATATGATCCTTTCACAGAACCTCCCGTTTGTACCGATGGCAAAGGCCTGGAACGCAGGCAGAAGAGAGATCGATCCTATCTCCGATATGGTTGATGCAGAACATTCAATTGCCCAGGTCTATGCTGATGTCCTGACAAACCGGAATCCCCCCTATGGGATTACGGGAGGATTATATGATTGCCTTACAAAAACCGGGGGAGAGATCGTTGCCGTGAGCAATGACGAGGCAAGGCAGGCACAGCAGATCTTTTCGGAATGTGAGATGATCGATCTGGATCCTGCAGCAGCGGTAACCGTTGCGTCTCTTATCAGGGCGACAGAGGGAGGGCGGATCAAATCTAAAAAGAATGTGATGATGAATATCACCGGCGGGGGTTACAATCGGGTGAAGGAAAAGTTCGATCTTATTCCGGTGTCTGCC
Organism: Methanomicrobiales archaeon; assembly: GCA_037134435.1. Lineage (GTDB taxonomy): Archaea > Halobacteriota > Methanomicrobia > Methanomicrobiales > Methanospirillaceae > CAIKOD01. The sequence continues at coordinate 5,966 of JBAXMF010000047.1, forward strand.
GCACTTGCAACCGACAAAACTACCAATATGGGCCAGATTTCTGGATTCGTCAATGAATGGGTGAAAGAACATGCATGAGGACCGCCTGATCGGGATTTTGAAGGACGAGGGGATCAATTTTGCTGCCTCGCTTCCCTGTGACAAGGCTAAAGATCTCTGCGGCCTTCTTCCCTCATCACTTGAAACGGTAGAACTCCTTCGTGAGGAAGACGGCGTGGGTGTATGCGCTGGTGCTTACCTTGCCGGACGGAAACCTGCCATGGTAATCCAGAGCTCAGGCCTCGGCAACATGCTGAATGCACTCCTCTCACTTTCACGAACCTATGAATTGCCCCTGCCGGTAATTGCGAGCTGGCGGGGTGTCTACAAAGAAACCATCCCTGCGCAGGTTCCGTTCAATACAGCCCTCCCAGGGATTCTTAAGGCCGCTGAAATCCCGTTTGTTATTGTTGATCATCCAGACGAGTTCGATCGGGTCCGGGAACTGATACAGACATCATACCGCTCCAGTACACCAGCCGTAGCGCTGGTCTCACCGCGTTGCTGGGTAGGAACCCAAGTATGCAAACCGGAGGAGGAAGAAATTGCGGACAGGTCACGAGAGATCAGCTGTTTCCACGAACGAACCGTTCCCTCCCCGACAATGACCCGGCTGGATGCAATCCGCGCAATAGTCCCGCATCTTAACGATGCTGCGGTAGTCTCTAATATCGGCATTCCAGGTAAGGAACTATTCTGGACAGCTGATCGTAAGGAAAATTTCTACATGCTTGGCAGTTACACGCAGGCATCCCCCATTGGCCTTGGGATTGCACTTTCCACACGTCGCAGGACGATTGTCATCGACGGGGATGGAAGCCTTCTCGGTACAGCCATACTCCCGGTGATCGCAGCAAAAAATCCACAGAACCTCGTCATTGTATGTCTTGATAACGGTGTGTTCGGCAGTACCGGGAACCAGATGACCCCGGCATACCAGCAGGTCGATATGGAACTCTATGCCCGTGCATGCGGTTTTAAGAAGACGGTAAAGGTTACGTCTGCAGAAGAAATTAGCGGGGTAATTGCATCTCTTGAACAAGGTCCCTCATTCATTCACATTGTAATCCGGCCAGGCAACTCAGATAGTCCTAATATCCCCCTAACCCCTCAGAAAATTCGGGATCGGTTTATGAATGCAATCCGGAACGATCCGATCCAGGGTTGACGCATTTATGGGAGATCGGCTGGAGCCCTGTGGCGGGGCCACACCACCGGTGCTTCCCTTACAAAAAATATAAAAAAACCGATGCCCTGCCGGAAAAACAACGAAGGATCCGTAAATTTATTTTCCATCGAATCAAAGGCCGCTATGCAGCCTCGGATCAACGTTATCACACTCGGCGTCAGGGACTTCCGATAATCGCTTGTTTTCTATCGTGACGGTCTCGGATGGAAAGCAGATGTCCAGGACGATATTGCCATCTTCCCGCTTAGTGGGATCGTTTTTGCCCTGTACCCAAGGGACAAACTTGCGGAAGATGTGACCATTTCTGCAAAGGGGAGCGGTTTTCCCGGCATTACGATAGCCTACCTCGGAAGGGACGAAAATGAGGTTGACGAGGTCCTTGCACAAGCGGAGAAACTTGGGGCTACTATTGTCAAGCCTGCGCAAAAAGTTTTCTGGGGTGGGTATAGCGGATATTTTGCGGATCCGGATGGGTATCTGTGGGAAGTCGCGTATAACCCGATGTGGACACTCGACGAGAAAGGGAACGTAAAATTATAAGAAGATAGGTAGGAGGACCTGCGGGCAGTCCCGCGTTAGTGATTTAAAAAAGGAGATTTCGTGGAGTACTCCTCCATTGAAAACCGTTAATCCTATGATCTGGCGAGATCGAAACGATCGAGGTTCATGACTTTGTTCCATGCCGCTACAAAGTCGTGCAGGAATTTCTCCTGTGCATCCGCGCTTCCGTAGACCTCGGCCAGAGCCCGGAGCTGGGAGTTCGAACCGAAGATGAGATCGACACGCGTGCCGGTCCACCTGACTTCGCCAGTCTTGCGATCGCGCCCCTCAAATACGTCCGCGTCTTTCGATACTGCCTTCCACTCCGTGCCCATGTCGAGCAGGTTTACAAAGAAGTCATTGGTGAGTGCTTCCGGCTTCTTTGTGAAGACGCCGTGTTGTGATCCGCCGAAGTTGGCGTTCAGCACGCGCATGCCGCCAACGAGTACCGTCATTTCGGGTGCGGTCAGGGTCAGCAATTGCGCCTTGTCAACCAGCAATTCCTCGGCAGATGCGGCATAGCGGGTCTTCTGGTAGTTGCGGAAGCCGTCAGCCTTCGGCTCGAGCACGGCGAAGGAGGCCGCATCGGTCTGCTCCGGTACGGCGTCATTTCGTCCCGGCGTGAAGGGAACCGTCACCTCGTGACCGCCGTTCTTCGCAGCCTGTTCGACGCCGGCGCAGCCGGCCAGAACGATCAGGTCAGCAAGCGAGACCTTTTTTCCACTGGAGGAGGTGCTGTTGAACGCATTCTGGATGCCCTCCAGGACTTTGAGCACCTTCGCCAGTTTGGCCGGCTGGTTGACTTCCCAATCCTTCTGCGGCGCCAGGCGGATGCGAGCACCGTTGGCACCGCCGCGCTTGTCGGAGCCACGGAAGGTGGACGCCGACGCCCAGGCGGTCGAGACCAGCTCTGACACTGACAGGCCGGAAGCCTGGATCTTCCCTTTGAGGGAGGCGATGTCCTGTGCATCAACCAGTTTGTAATCGACGGCAGGGATCGGGTCCTGCCAGACGAGCTCTTCAAGCGGGACCTCCGGGCCGAGATAGCGTGAATGCGGACCCATGTCGCGGTGTGTCAGTTTGAACCATGCCCGGGCGAATGCGTCTGCGAACTGGTCCGGGTGCTCGTAGAAATTCCGTGAAATCTTCTCGTAGGCGGGATCGAACCTCAGGGAGAGGTCCGTGGTCAGCATGGATGGCGCATGACGCTTCGACTTGTCGTGGGCATCCGGAATCGTGCCGGCGCCTGCGCCGCCCTTCGGCCGCCACTGGTGCGCACCGGCCGGGCTCTCCGTCAGTTCCCATTCGTAGCCGAAAAGGCTCCAGAAGAAGTTGCTGCTCCACTTCGTTGGCGTGGTAGTCCAGGTGACCTCCAGGCCGCTGCTGATCGTGTCACCGCCTTTGCCGGAGCCGAAACTGCTCTTCCAACCGAGGCCCTGCTCATCGATGCCCGCCGCCTCGGGTTCAGGCCCTACATGAGACGCAGGGCCGGCGCCGTGGGCTTTGCCGAAGGTGTGACCACCGGCGATGAGCGCAACTGTCTCTTCATCGTTCATGGCCATGCGGGCAAACGTCTCGCGGATATCCTTTGCCGCCGCGACCGGGTCCGGGACACCGTTTGGGCCTTCTGGATTGACGTAGATCAGCCCCATCTGGACAGCGGCGAGCGGTTTTTCGAGATTCCGGTCGCCGGAGTAGCGGTTGTCTTCCAGCCACATGTTCTCAGAACCCCAGTAGATGTCTTCCTCCGGCTCCCAGGCATCCTTTCGACCGCCAGCGAAGCCGAAGGTTTTGAATCCCATCGACTCCAGGGCGACATTGCCGGCAAGGATCATGAGGTCGGCCCATGAGATTTTTCTCCCATATTTCTGCTTGATCGGCCAGAGCAGCCGGCGCGCCTTGTCGAGGTTCACGTTGTCGGGCCAGCTGTTGAGGGGCGGGAAGCGCTGCTGGGCGGAACCGGCGCCGCCGCGACCGTCACCGGTACGGTACGTGCCGGCGCTGTGCCACGCCATGCGAATGAAAAAGGGCCCGTAGTTGCCGAAATCTGCCGGCCACCAGTCCTTTGATTCGGTCATCAGCGCCCGCAGTTCCTTCTTAACGGCCACCAGGTCGAGTTTTTTGAATTCCTCTGCGTAGTTGAACTCCCCGCCCATCGGGTTGGACAAGGGAGAGTGCTGGTGAAGGACCTTCAGGTTCAACTGGTTCGGCCACCAGTCCTGGATAGACCTGCCCCGACCGGTTACTTGTTTGTTTGCCCCGCCCGTTACCGGGCACTTGCTGTCGTCGGTCATAACGTCACTTCCTGCTTTCCGATCATGTGGACATCCTGCACGAGAACGGGTCCCCGGTGTCCTGCTGTGTGGGAGATCTGGTTATCAGCAACCAGGATGCCCTGGTCGGTTTAAGGGTATTCTTGGCCATGATTAATTAAAGTTAGAATTGCCGCGGTCATATTTAATAAGATAGGGGTTTGGGCAGGGGACAATTTCCATTGGTCGATCCCAACTATCGGATCCCTGAGTTAAAAAATAATAATAGGTGAGATTATGCCGTGAGGGATTTTCCGAGGTCGTACCCCTTCTGGTAAGCTGCCTCGAGCAGGTCCGGGTGTGCTGCAATGTCCTGAATCGTATCCATATCATCGATTAACAGTTCATCGGAATACTGGCAGTCAATAATGTCAAAAAATGCCTTGATGGTCAGTTTTACACCTACGAAAACTTCGGGGATCTTCATGCCCGAGATGCAGATGAAGAGGCCTTTACGCCCCGCTCTGCGTTCCTTCTGGACGAACGGCTTTTTTCGGATATACTTGGCCATAAAAAAGACTTGGAACCGGTCAATCATCGATTTGAGTTTACCGGGAATTCCCATTGTCATGACCGGGGTAGCAATGATGAGACAATCCATCTCTTTGAACTTCGGGTAGAGTTTCTGCATATCGTCGTCCATGATGCAGGTGTCATGTTCCTTGCAGAAAAACATCTCCATGCAGGCCTCGAAATCAAGGTTGGCAACTTCAATTTTCTCCACGGTACAACCTGCATCTTCTGCTCCCTTCAGCGCACGGTCAAGCAGTTTTGCCGTGTTGCCATCAGAAAGTGGACTCCCGAGGAGACCAATCACCTTTTTTCCCATAGAACAGTAGATGTGAAAACCTCACATATAGTTTTGTATAATTACCTGGAATTTTCACATTACGTGTGGATTATGACCGATGCTGTTTTGTCAAAGGGGTTCTTCCGGATTGCGAGGCTGAACAGGTATGGATAATGGATTTTAAGAGATTCCATGTATTTCAGCCATTCCGGGATCAACTGTGAATAGACACGCTGGATATCCTTTGCTAGATGAGCCTGGTCTGAAGTG
>JBAXMF010000048.1:0-11024 GCA_037134435.1 Methanomicrobiales archaeon
CCCGAGAAACCGGGTTCCTGTGTCGATCCTGTCCATATCGCATTCAGGAAGGGCATTATGGACCAGCCGAACATCATTAAATCCAGTGTACCCACGTTCTATAGACTTTTCAATACAGATACGGAGATGGTCAAGCTTCCTCGACGATGTGAGTGATACAGGGTCAGACATTCCCTGCCCCCTCACTCTTGTACCACCATGCGGCATGTCATCGAGAAAATCGCCTATCCGTGAAACATGGAATATATCAGAGGGAATTCCCGCATCGGCAAGCTGGCAAAGCTCGTTCACCTTTCCACGCATTCCCCCGGTGACATCCGTATGATTTGAATCCCCAAGCACAAGGGTTCTGGCCATTTTGGGCGTGATCTCATTGAGCACTCTCCCATCACTGAAAACGCCAGGTACATCCGTGGCAAGCCCGATACGCCGTATACCAAGAGATATTGACAGAAACCTGACCAGCTGGTCACCTGATACCACACACGCACCGGTGGTACAATCCATTACCATATCACCATGAAGTACCGGGACAATACCAAGCCCGAGCATACATTCAAGCGACCGGTACTCACATGATATTAGCCGGCCCTTATCCGCAATACAGGCTGAAAGGGGCTGTACTCCCACGGCTTCCACACCTGCGTTGCGTAACGCCAGGACGATGGAATCATTCAGCCTTCTTACCGCCATATGCGTAAAAAAGATCCCTTCACGATTTTCTACAGAAACTCCGGAACTCACCTGGTAACGACTCGCTTCCGGGTGACCGCAGGAACCCGCACCATGAACTATAACAAGTGATATCCCTTTCCGCACGGCTATTGTTTCCGCAATCCTGTCGATCTCATCAGACCGGATAATACCATCCGCTGCCTTATCGGTGATGATACTGCCGCCCAGTTTCAGGAGTACCCGTTCAGACATCCTTCTCCTTTCGTACTCCCTCATTGTCAATATTTGTAACAAAGGCACGCGCCTCACATGCCTCAATCGCAACAGCAATACGGCTTTTCAGGTGCTTTGGGCATAAAGCAACCATACAACCCCCACCGCCGGCCCCGGTAATCTTAGCCCCGTATGCACCTGCGGCTCTGGCAGATAGCACCAGCCGCGACAATGCGGGGTGGCCAACACCAAGCACATCGAGAAGTGAGTGGTTCATGTTCATCAACCTCCCAAGCTGGACAGGATCAACCAGATGATGCATCGCACACATGGTTATGCCTCCGATTGCATCCAGGACCGGATCACATATTTCCGGATTTTTTTTCTTAAAGTCGGCAACCATCTCGACCATTTTTGAGGTACTGTGGGAAACCATGGTGTTTCCAACAACCATCTGGAAATTTTCCGGTGGCAGACGTCTTCTCGCCGCACCCATGATAAAAACCAATCCCCCATAGGTGGACACCGTGGTATCCGTAGGACTTGCCCGCCCTTTCTGAACTTTCTTTTCAATATTAAAAGCCATTTCGGCAATCTGCTCGCGTGACTGATTCATATCGAATTCATCGTTGATCGCGGCAAGCGTTGCGACGGTTACTGCCGCTGAAGACCCAAGGCCCGATGAACTCGGCAGCTGGGAATTGATGTACACGCTACCTTTTACACCCATCTCATCAAAGCAACTGTCAATATAAGGGGATTTTGCAGGGTGCGGGGCCCGACTTTTCCGGACAGTAACGAAGACACGGGGCTTGATTGCCATTGCGATTGCGGGTTTCCCATATACCACTGCATGCTCACCGAAAAGGAAAACCTTTCCAGGTGCGCTCCATGTGACCACTATATCACCGCGATGGCCGCATATCCCACTACCGCAGAATTATCCCCGGTGATGTCCCCACTCGTGGCATAATGAATTAACTCTGCTTTCCGACTTCCTAATTCATGGCAGGCAAGCATCATCGCTGATATCGGACCATACCCACACGCAGTGATATTCCGTTCTCCGATCCGCCTGTAGAATTCAGGGATATTAAACTTGTTCAACGCCTCGATGGCATAGAGGTCATTGTCCCTTGCAACATCCGCATGTACATAATGAGAGAAATCTGATGATGCGATAATCCGGACATCCCTTCCAGTGCGCTTGAGAGCACCGGTAATCTGCTCTGATAATACCTGCGCACTCCTGTAATCCTGCCTTCCCATCATTATCGGGGTTATCCTTGCCCGGGGAAACCTGTACTTAATAAATGGTACCTGGACTTCAAGAGAGTGCTCATCCAGGTGTGAGACCTCGTCAGGATCAATATTCAGGGCCTCACCTAATTCATTGTCATTGTCCACGATACCAAGCGGCGTCTCCCACGGTAACAACGATACACACGTCTCAAAACCGCGATGACTTGGACCAATTAAAATAAATGTGCCTGAAAATCCGGGGTTTATCGACGCATAGGAAAGAGCAGTTACCCTTCCGGAATAAATATACCCGGCATGAGGAGCCACGATCCCAATGGATTTACGACCATTACCAGAATCAGAAAAAAATTTAGCCAACAGTTGTTCAAGGTGGTCCGGATCACATGGATAGAACATGCCTGATACAGCGCATGGACGCAACTTCATCGGACTAACCTCTCATACTGATGGTATATCTAGAACTCGGTCTCAAAATCTTCAGGAGTGAGTGACGTAGTAATCCCGCGGAGCCGGAGCATCTCCCGAGTGAGAAGATAATAAATCATACCAAGTGCCTTTCGACCCTTGTTGTTGGTCGGTATGACAAGGTCAACGAAACTTGTCATATTGTTGGTATCACAGAGGGCTAGGATCGGTATTCCGCTCTGAACGGCTTCTTTTACGACCTGTGCATCACCAATCGGGTCAGTGACGACGACCACTTCCGGTTCGATATAGTTGTGGAGGTTCTGATTTGTCAGCATCCCGGGTATGAACCGTCCTGTCACGGCCATTCCACCAATTGTCTCAGCGAATTTCTTTGCAGGGTACTGTCCATACTGGCGCGAGGTCACGACGAGGATATTAGGAGCATCAAACTGGTTCAGGAACTTGGCTGCAGTCTTGATCCGCCCATCGGTCTCCCTGATATCAAGGATATATAGACCGTCCCCCCTGACCCGGTAAATAAATTTCTTCATGTCCTTGCTTTTCTGCTGCGTCCCGATGTGAATCCCTGCAGCGAGGTATTCTTCGACGGGGACGAGCGGCTCTTTCAATTCAATTTCCATCTCTGTTTCTGTCATTCTAGCATCTCCTCAATTCGAATAAGTTCATTCAGTTTCGCAATCCTCTCGCCACCAACTATCCCTGTTTTTAGGAAAATACAGTTAAATGCCGTGGCAAGATGCGAAATTGCAGTATCTGTTGTCTCTCCTGAACGGTGGCTCATCACGGTGTCCATCCCATTCGTGTGCGCAAGCCTAATGGCCTCAAACGTCTCTGTCAGAGTACCGATCTGGTTCGGTTTTATCAGGACACAATTTGTTGAACCATTGCTGATACCATCGATAATACGACCCGGGTTTGTGACAAACAGGTCATCACCGCAGATCAGGCACCTATCGCCAACCAAGTCGGTCAGCTCGGCAAACCCTGCGAAATCATCCTCATGAAGAGGGTCTTCCACATAAATCAGCCCATACTGGTCGACAAGTTCACAAATATATGCGATTTGTTCTTCAGTTGTCCTGGTTGTATCGCGGTAGTGGTATTTACTATCATTCTCATGCCACATCTGGCTTGACGCAACATCAATCCCCATACCGATACCAAACCCGATATCGTCAGAGACGAATCCGGTGGCTTCCTTAACTATCTCGAATGCAGTGCGATCCGTGATCTCTGGTGCCCATGCCCCTTCGTCACCTTTACCGCATGGTTTATCGCGGGCCTTTAAGAGGTCCCGAACCTTGCGGTGGACTGCAGCATTGGCAAAAATTGCCTCTTTTGCACCTGATGCTCCGGTTGGAACAACCAGGAACTCCTGGATTTCTGTTGCATTCGCGGCGTGCGCACCACCACCAATGGCATTTCCCAATGGAAACGGGGTATCCATGACGAATGCACCGCCAAGATAACTGTACAACTCAAGACCGAGCGATGATGCTGCAGCCTTCGCATTCGCAATCGAAAGCGCGACAGCAATATTTGCTCCGATTATACTGAAATCAGACGAGCCATCAATTTCCCGGAGCAACCCATCAATATGGATCTGCTCGCGTGAATCCGTACCGATGAGTTTGGGTAGTAGGTTCTCCCGCGCAAATACCACAGCTTCTTCCGGGGACTTAACTTTTGCTTCAAATTTCCCGGTGCTGGCTCCGCTTGGTGCTGAAGCACGCCCAAATCCATCTTCTGTATAAATATCTGCTTCCACAGTAGCATTGCCACGGCTGTCCAGTATCGTCCTTAACTGGATCTCCTGTATGATCGTCATGCCTACTTCCTCTTCACCGTGATGGGTATGATGTTCTGCTGAAATTCCTCGATTGCAATCTCGAGCGGGTCACACTTTTCGGTCGTAATCAGGAGTGGGGCACCCATCGATATTTGCAGGGCCCTGGCACCGATTATCCGGGCTCTTTCATATCGGGTATACGATTGCATTATCAGTCCTCAAATTTTTCGCATTAACAATAAATGGGGTCGCTGAGATTCGAACTCAGGTTACGGCATCCCGAACGCCATAGGATTCCAGGCTACCCCACGACCCCTCACTGGTACGGGTTGATATCGTCAATAATCTCCTTGTGCGTCAGCAGCATGCGCCGACAGCAGTAGCGGTCCATGCCGAGATCGTCGAGGATCTTTTTAGGATCCTCGCCTGCATCACGGCGGTGTTTAAATTCTTCATACGCGGGGGAAATAACCTTTCCGCAGGTGAAACATCGTACAGGTATCATTCCGACTCAATCCAGTTTTGTTCCTAACGATACGATTTCTGGAATTTCTTACGTGCACCGCGCCCATGCGGTTTCTTTGCTTCTTTCTGCCTGGAGTCGTTGACGAGCAGGGTACGGTCATATGCAAGGTATACTTCCTTGATCTGAGGGTCATTTGACCATTTCAGGATACCACGGGCGAGAGCAGTCCTTACTGCTTCAGCCTGGCCCATGATCCCTCCACCCTGCACATCAATTGCCACATCAACACCCAGCACCGCATTCGGCATGAGAAGGATAGGCTCAGAGATTTTCATCCTGACGAGCTCTGTGCCATAGATCTCGAGTGGTACCGAGTTGATACGGATCCTACCCTTACCTGCTTTCATTGTCGCCCGGGCGATCGCTGTTTTTCTTTTGCCGCTTGTATTGATAATCTTTACCATATCTCCACCCCTCAGTATTTAGCTCCAAGGAATGTGCTCACTGCACCGAGCGTGATATACTGCGCTTTGTTCAGACGGTCCATATGGGCTTCCTCCAGAGTCTCTGTTTCTTTCCCCTGGAATTCAAATGGAACACCAACATACGTTTTAATCCGCTTGAATGCGTCAATACCGCGTTCCTTTTTATACGGGAGCATCCCGCGGATAGTACGTTTCATAATATGGTCGGGTCTCCGTGGGAAAAACGGGCCTCCTTCAGTCGAACCACGGGACCGCTTATGGTCGTAGTTGTCAAGGACTCTTGCCCTGCTGCCCGATATGATTACGTTCTCGACATTGACAATTGCAATGGTCTCGCCACCTAATGCCCGCTGGGCAACGAGGCTTGCAAGCCGCCCGAGGAGAAGTCCGTCACCATTAATAATTGTAACCATGCAACTTCACCTCAGAATCCTTACCTGACTACCCTTCGGGTTGTCTTTCAGCAATTGCTCGATACTCATACACTGCCCTTTCGCGCCGGTAATTTTTTCAGTCGCAGACTCTGAAAAATTCAATGCTGCAACTTTTACCGATGCTTCAATGATACCACTGCCAAGGACCTTTCCGGGAACAAGAATCGTTTCGCCATTGTTGGCATAACGATTGATCTTGCTCAGGTTCACTTCAGCATACTTACTACTGGATGCTTCAATCCTTGTGGCAATATCCCGCCAGATATTTACCCCGTTCTCACGCGAAGTGTCCTTCAGCAGTGAGATGAGGTTTACCAGGCGCGGATTGGTCTTACTCCTGCTTTTCATCTCCTGTACCTCCCGATATTTCACCGATTTTCTCTTTCAGCTCCTCGGACTGGTCTTTTATAAACTGGAGACCATGCTCGATGATCTGCTTCACAGGCAGGGAGCCGTCGCCTTCTACAACGAAAATATATCGCTTTTTCTCAAATGAGACCTTGATTGCGGATTCTTCCCCGATCCCACTTCCAAGGCACGCTTTTTCGCATAACCCACAGAGAGAGCACTCCTCGATACGACCCGGGACTACCTTTACACGGGCACCGTCCACCTCAAGCACTACCCTTGGGCATTCTTCAACACACTGGCCACAGCCATCGCATGCCTCGCCAATTGTAATCAGTGGATAATTCTTGTACCCGCATGCGGTTGTCGGCTGCCATTTCGCATGCATTTTTCCTGTGGATAGTACTGCGTGAGCTTCTACGACAACCTTCTGGTCTTTTGTCAACTTGACAATAGGGATATTGTCATAGGCAGGTGTCGTTGCCGGGTCTTCAGGGATAAGATCCCTGGAATATACCATCACCGGCCCTTCCACACTCATCGTAAACACGGCCCTGCATGCCGGACAACCTTCTCCATCGCAGGAACACTCTTCCCTCTTGACATAGCTCGACAGGTCGGTCGTGATTGGGATCAGACCAATCCGGTGTGCAAGAATTTCATCAAAGAGCGCACTGGTATTATCATAAATCCGGACATCTTCTATCGCCAGTGTAGGGACCTCTCCGATCATTGCCCTGCGGAATGAATTGGCAAAGGCAGTATTGACCGGCCCTATCTGGAAACGGCATGAGTTTTCCTCAAGCCTGTTGAATATGATATCCATCAGACTCTCCGCCCACGCCTTCCGCCTTTTGCCCGGATCGAATCATGTGGAACCGGGGTGACATCTTCAATACGTCCGATTCGCATGCCGGCCCTGGCCAATGCACGAATTGCGGCCTGCGCACCTGGTCCTGGGCTTCTCTGTTTTCCACGACCCGGTGCCCTGACCTTGACATGGACCCCGGTGATCCCCTTCTCCCGTGCCACCTGTGCAACGTTTGAAGCCATCTGCATGGCAGCATAGGGTGAACTTTCGTTTCTGTCCTGCTTAACGACCATACCGCCACTGCTCTTAGTCACCGTCTCGGCTCCCGAGAGGTCAGTCACCGTGATGATTGTATTGTTAAAGGATGCAAATATATGCGCTATTCCCCATTTTTCCTTGTCTGCTGCCATGATTATCTACCGACCTTGCCAATTCTTGCCCGCTCTGCATGGTCTGATAATGTCAGCGGGGATTTCCCGTAGTAGGAGAGCTGCGTCTCTTCTGCCCGTTTTACACGGTATCCCGGAATTGATACCCGCTTGCCATTAATCGCGACATGCCCGTGGGTAATAAGTTGGCGGGCCTGTTTCGGTGACCTTGCGAGCCCTTGCCGGTACACGAGTGTCTGAAGCCGCCTTTCGAGCTGTGCCGGGACTTTCAATGACAGTACATCATCGATATCCGCATCAGGTCCAAGAAGCCCCATACGCTGTATATGATCAATCAATACAGCTTTTTTTGTCTCAAAAATCTGAACGTCAACACCTGCGGACATCAGAGAGAGGAGATCACGTGCTGCTTTCCTGTAGCGTCGGAGGTAGGCCTGTGCTTTCCAGACCTCCCTTTTGTTCCGAAGCCCGTATTCTATGACCAGACGGGTCTCTTCTTCGATCCGTGTCTTCTCGAAGGGCCGTTTTGGCGTCTGGTACTGTTTGTGGTTCTTCCCTGGGTAACCCATTTATTTCACCACTTACTCTTTCTTCCTCTTCACACCCACAGTGGTGCCGGTACGTCCGGTTGACTTGGTACGCTGTCCACGGACCTTCTGACCAGTTTCATGCCTGATCCCGCGGTAACAGCGGATTTTCCTCATCAGGTTGATATCCTCATCGAGGGCGGTCGATAGATCGGTACCAAAAATGTGCCTGCTTTCTCCAGTATACACATCCTTGGGCCGGTTAACCATCCACCCCGGGACTCTCTCTGTATAGTTCTCTACCACAGCTCTTAGGCGGTCTACATCCTCATCCTTGAGACGTCCCATTATGTCGTGTCCGTTGACACTGGCAAGATGGGTTATCACACCTGCGGTGTGTCTGCCAACGCCCTTGATGCCCGTAAGGGCAACCTTGACCTGCTTCGTCCCATCCAGATCAGAGTTGCTGATCCGTACAAAATATTTTATGTCCTCTTCCTGAGCCATCCAATCCCCCTGAACTGAGATTTGCCCTTAACGCTGAGGGAGGGATTTGAACCCTCGAGTCCCAGGGGGACACAGGTTTAGCAAACCTGCGCCATACCAGGCTTGGCTACCTCAACAGCGAATCTCGCATCTTTCGACACTCGCAGCGCATATTGGCTGCTCCATGAATGGTGCTTTATTATATAGATCAGAACGGGTAATAATCTTTTCTGTATCTTGTACTACCAAACAGGGAGAAAAAAACGTGGTCCATTATTTTTTTTTGAAATATTACCACTTATTTTAAACTTTATTACGTTTACTGAAGAAACCATCAACTCGCATTGATAATATTCAAATGGCATGTTTTGACCTTTTCACCCCGCTGTTGATCAGAGCTGCAGTAACAAGCGGGAGTGCAATCGTCGCATCACAGAAACACTGTACCCTCGGGGTATGTACAGACTCTTTTCCCCAGCTGATCGCCTCTTCGAACGTGCATCCAGACAACCCGCCCCAATGGGGTGCATCAGTAGTATACTGAATGGCATAGGCATGGCCCTCCTGCCGGCTCTCGTAAATTGATGCAATTACCTGGGTCTGCTGGATAAAATTTTTCGGAACGCCACCGCCAATATAGATAACCCCTGTCTTTTTTGAGCCCTCGACAATCTTTGCGATCTCGTCTACATCTGCGATCTGATCAATCTCCACCCGGACACCTTCTCTCCTGGCCATAAGAAGTCCGATACCAATTGAAGAATCAGAGATTGCGGGAATAAATACTGGGACCGATCCCTGCACTGAACTCCCAATCAGCGATGAACCTTCCGGGTGCGTCCTGATTAAAAATTCCCCGTACATCCGTATGAACTCGGCTGAAGACCCGTGAAACGGTGCAATTTCACCAGCAAAATTTGCAATCTGGCGGTCAACATTCCTAAATTCCTCCTCGTATGCAAAGACATCATATATCCTGTCTATACCCTTCGAGAACAGTTGTTCATCATCAACATGATGATGACCCTTGTAATGCCGCACACCGAGATGCTCACAGGCATCGTGGAAAATATTGGCACCGGTCGATACAATTACATCCACATAGTGTCGTTCAACAAGTTCAATCAGGCACTTCTGCATACCGCCGGGGATCATGGCGCCGGATAACCCCAGCAGAATCGTACAATCCGGGTCCTTAATCATGTCAGACCACACCCCCACGGACTCGCCAAGTTTCCTGCCCTGAAACCCGGTATTACTCATCCCTTCGAGGAGGAGGGTGATATCCGCAACAGGATTAACAGGGCTTGTCGGTTTCATTGCCATTGTCTGAAAAATCTATAGGCGGGATTTGATATAATAATTGTTAAATGAGGAATTCAAAAAAAACGTGCATTTTCTAATTTGGATGAACTCGTGTTCCAGGTTTGACATACGGCAGAAGTTTACCATAAAAAACCATTCTTCCCGCAGAAACAATTCCCTCGGAATAAAATTCAACACAAATAAAAAGAAAGATAGAGAAACCGGCTAATCAGGCTATAATGCTCTGATCAATGAATCCCTTGTTACCATGCCAGTCAGGTTATTATTATCAACCACGGGAATTGCACTGATATTCTTCTGGACCATCATATCAATAACACCCGTGATCTTTTTGTCCCCTGGTACGGTAAGCACCGGTGACGTCATAATATCCTTCACGAGGAGGTTCCGGATACGGTGGTCCTGGTGACGGTCCTCGACCATCTTTCGGAAGTTTCTCATCGCTGTAGCCACGTCAGTTTCTGTTACAATGCCAAGGATATTGTTATTTTCAGTCACCACGAACCGGTGAATGTTGTCATCGAGCATCCTACGCCGCATGTGGACAACACGCTCCTCAGCATCGATAGTACAGGCAGGCTCCATCATTTCCTTCACACAACCTTCGGGCCGGTATGCTTTCAGCAGGTCCTGGGCACTAACCTGACCAATCAGCCGGTGATCTCCATCATAGACCACAACAAGCTTGTAATGCTGGAGAAGCGGCACCAGTATTTCAAGGTCCTGATCAGGATACACGGTCGTAAAATCTTCTTCCATCGAATTTGATACGTGGATTGAAGAGGGAGAAAGTCCTGAGTTCTTCTTGCTGCCGAGAGTCTCCGCGATTGTCCTTCTTGAAATGGTCCCAACCACTGAACCGTTATTCACCACGATGAGTGGGTCAACCGCTTCAGTGAGCATTTTGTCAAGGGCTTCTGTGATGGCTGCTGATTTCGCAATCGTCACAGGCTTTGACATGATGTCCCGGATAAGTAATTCGTCGCTCATTTTGCCACTTCCTTTATGATATCATCTCTTTTAAGGATTCCTTTGATTTCGTCTGCTTCGACCACAACGAGACTGCTTACATGCTTCTCACGCATGACAAGGACCGCCTCGGCTACCCGGTTTTCCGGACCAATGGTTACTACCGGACCGGTCATCACATCTTCGGCCACCGCCGATACAGAAATGACGTCCCGGTAATATTTTCTCCCTGCGGATTCTTCCTTCCTGAGCCGTATAATATCTTTTTCCGGCATATCACCACTCTTATCGTCTGTGCACTTGTAAAACGCCAGGTTACTTTCCGTAATGATCCCTGCAAGCGTGCCGTCATTATTGACAACCACGAGTTTGTCATCCCGTTCAATCATCAGGTTCACAATATGATCCAGTGAA
>JBAXMF010000049.1:0-10910 GCA_037134435.1 Methanomicrobiales archaeon
ATATCTGCGGCCATTGCCGCCAGGTCGGGGTTATTTTTTTCCCGGCTGAGTTCATCAAGGGACATCCTGCCGATGTACTCCTTCTTCGGGGATGAGACGAAAATTCCGGTGTTACTGACAAGGAACGCATAGCCGGTGTCAAAAACTTTCACCTGGCTCACAGTCCGGTCAATATTTTCCAGGGCCACATCTATCCCGACAGTACCTGCAAAAGTTCCATTTTTTATGATTGGGGCGATATAGGAAGTCATCAGCACATTCTCGTAGAGGAGCGGCTCCATGACGATCTCTTTCTGTGTCCGTTTCGGGACCGTATACCAGTCAGAGGTCTCGATGTCCACAACGGGAATGAGCGATTCGTTACCGTTCAGCCGGTTCCAGTAGGATGCAAATTGCCCGGTTGCGGTATGGCCGGGAGCATTGACATACCGGGCATCAGGCCCATCGAATGCTCCCGGCTCGAAGATGACACCAATGCCTATCGCCTCGGGGTTATCCCGGAGCAGGGTATGCTGGACATTGAGCACCCCGTCCCTTGTCATCCCGGTATTCTGGTCAAGGACCATTGAGAAAGTCCGGGATTTTGCAAGGTTATCGGACATCCCGGTATTGAACTCATGAGCATAGGCCCGGGCAGCGTTGAGCGTATCATCATATGCTACATCCTTCTGCGCATCACTGGCGAGCTGGAGCGAGAAAAGTGTTGCGATGGTCAGGACTACAATGATTGCAGGGATAAGAAGGAGGATCATCCTTGTCCTGATCGTCCATTTCCTCAAATTTTATCTTCTCCTCGTGATATGCAGATTACATGGGTTACCCGACGAAGTGTTCAGCAGATTATCGGGACCGTTCTCGCCTTCCTGGTCCCTGTTGATTTTAGGAATTTAGGATGCCAGGGGAACGTTAGCGTTCATATACCGGGAATTTCCGGATAGTGCTCTGGTGGTACTTGCGTTAAAAAACTATAAATATATTGCATCGATGGACACGGCACCAACGCGGCACTATTTTTCCCCCGGACTAATGAATTCAAAACGAATGGTATCAGGTTGAAAACTCCACAGCCGGAAAACAGGTCCATGTATAATAGTCAGGTACCGGCCTCTTCGGGATTCATATCAAAATGTTGGAAGGTTGGTCCCGGAGCATAATGGAATTATATTGTTCTGCCGTTATTATCGACGTTGACTGTTTCCCGCCAACCTAACTGTATACCGTGGATGTGTATAATGCCCGACGATACATCTTTTCCTAACGGTCCTTTTTTGGGAATGGTTGGGATTTTTTAACGTACAGGCAACCCTTTGCCATATCCCTGTCGTGGCAAAAGCCGGGTAAGATCAGGGGGATGGGACTCTGCCACCACCTGACCATTTCCGATAGCTGCAATGTGGCTTCATTTCCAGTTCATTCACCGGTGCAGCAATTATCGTTCATGCTTTTTTTGTAACCTTTCGCGTTCCCGATCAGCCATGAGTTGTTTCCGGGCTACAACACCTTTGAACTGCAATTTGACAAGGCAGAGCGGGGAGACACCAGGACCACCGTGTCCCTGTTTCCCTTCGGGACTTCCCGATTCTGATCGTGAAACAACGGGCGATTAAAAACTGGAAACGGTGACATCTGCAGAGTGCGGAAAAAGGATAAGGGGGAAATAAACCAAATTATTGGCATAATTCGGATAAAATCCTGATTAATAGCCTTATTTGGCACCTGGATCAAAAGGGCCTAAATGCGGGCGATTTAAACGAACGGGAGCGGATTATATCTGCTTGGGTGGGGTGTGTTACCTGTATGGGTGGAATGCTTCTAAAATTCAGACGAAACTTAGGTATTTTACGCTGGGTTTCGTTGGTACAACAATGGACTGATAAATCAATCAAAAAACCAAAAAAGGGTTAGTAACCTTTGCGTTCAATTTCATTGCAGATGGAAAATATCCTGAAGCAGCCGGTATTCCAGATGAGCCTGGTCAACACAATTGTCACCCCATTCATATATTGGAATTGGTTACATAATGGGAAATCCGGTACCACTGACAGACGTGATCTCTATCCCGGATGGGACAGGATTGACCGGTGAAGAACGTCAAAATACTTTACGGCGGGTTGCCTGAGATGAAGGGGTGGTCTTTTTCGTCGGTATTCCGGAGTTGCGAATCAGGCCCTGTATTATCACGTTATGTGTTATTCAAGATCAAAAAAAGAATGACATTTTTCACGAGAATCTTTCGGGTACTTTTATTTATCCTGTTATTTCGTCGGTACTGATAGGTAACGGTTGTTCATCAACAATGTCCCCGGAAATTTTCTTGAATCTACCACCAGCATATGAGAACCGTTATTCGTAAACATCAAATAATGGTATGTTCCATTGAATTATAGTAGTGAAAGGCACTTTTTTATCATGGAACAATTATACCCGTTGATCCGTGCTGTTGCGATATTTTTTTTACTTGTTATATTTATCCAGATTTTAAAAAGAAGGGGTATTTTTGGCACGAGTAATCTTTCGGTATTTGGAAGGCTCATTACCGAACTCATCCTTCCCATAACAATTTTTTCTACACTGGCAATAAGCAAGGTTGACTATCAATTCGTTTATGCTGCATGCATTTACCTCACTGTCAGTCTCCTCATTTGTGGGGCAGCGTACCTCATCTGCCGATTTTTTAACTTTTCCAACGCGGTAACCGGATCATTGGTCATTCTCTCTGGATTTGGCAGTACGTCAACCATCGCGTATCCGTTGATAAGCCAGACCTATGGGGCCGCCAGTGATGCCATGACGAGGGCCCTGATCATTGGTGAATTCGGATCAGTGATTCCTTTCTTTACTATAGGGGTGCTCATCGTTGCGTATTTTGGTCAAAAACCGGGAACCAAGACAAATGAAAGTTTTCATAGTCTGAAAGCCTTTTTCCGGACACCCATATTTCTCTCATTAATAGCAGGGTTAGTCGCATCACAGATTCCGCCGGTATCCAACCTGCTGATGACTGATTTTTTCACTGCCTTCTTTGCATATTTTAATAATGGATTTGAACTGCTGGTGGCTATCACGATAGGGTTGATGATCAGACCCGTAAAAATCAGGGAAATATACTTGTACCTCGCTATCACTATCCCGCTTGCGTTGATAATAATGCCACTTTCCGTATATGGATTGGCGACCGTGCTTCCGGTCCCTGTCATGACCCGTGAAATCCTAGTAATAATGGCGGCGGTTCCTTCCGGTGCCATTGCAGCGGTTATAGCAGACCGATACGGGTGTGATGGCCCTCTTGCATCGACGATTGTTGTGGTAACCTTTTTGTCCAGCCTGGTAACACTTCCCCTGTTAACATTTCTCCTGCTGTAAATTTGGTTTCCTGGATGTGAAATGGATGAAAAAAACAGAAAACCCCAAAAAAATTTTCCAGGATGTTCCAGTACCTGGGCAGCAAACGGTATCCGTTCCCGTATATATTGGCAGAATATACCGCCTTGAGGGGTATTTTCGATGACTGATAGTTTTTCGTTCATACCGATTTACCAGTTTATTATAATTGCACTCCTCATTATAGGAATTATCAGAATCCTTAAATGGAAAGGGATTTTTACGGATAATGACCAGTCGGTTTTTGATAAACTCGTAACCGAACTGGCGGTCCCGGCGATTATCTTTACGATATTTGTCACCTATGACTTTTCAGCCGATACCCTTTTTCCTTCGGCTATTCTTTTTATAACGCTTGTAATATCCCTGGTGCTGGCCTTCATCATTTGTTATCTCTGTCATTTTCCCCCGAAAGTTACCGGGACCATTATTATGATCTCGGGATTTGGCAGTACTGCAACGATGGCAAGTCCCCTTCTCCTGGACTTATTCAGTTCCCAGCCAGCCCTGATAGAAAAAGGTATTACTATCGGGACGTTAGGCGTGGCATTCCCATTCTTTTCGATCGGGGTTATTATCGCATCGTATTACGGGGCAAAAGGAGCAGGAAAAGATGTCAGGATCCTGGGTACATTAAAAGAATTTTTGGCCACACCAATTTTTATCTCCTTTATCGTTGGTGTCGTTGTTGCGGTTTTCCTGGCGCACTTCCAAATAACTGTTGCGGCAGGTTTTACAGATATCTTCACCCATTTTTTTACAATAATCAGCCTATCGCTGAACCTGCTGATCTGGATTGCAATCGGGCTCATGCTTCGTCCAATCAAAATGAAGTTTTTTTTGCCCCTTTTTCTCATTGTTATCAGCATTAAACTGCTATTTGAACCCGTGATAGCAACGTATTTTGCGACATCCGCCGGTTTGGCGTTAACAATCCAGCAGATACTTCTCCTGGAAAGTGCGGTTCCGTCAGGTGCTGTTGCCGCTGTTCTTGCAAGCAGGTACGGATGTGACAGTTCACTCGCCGGTTGGATGGTTGTTGGAACCTATGTAGTCTCCCTGGTGACGATTCCCCTTGTTTTCTACATATTTACCACGTAAACCCCGGGTCTTTCTTTATGGAATCTTTTTATCGGTAGAGGGTCCCCCGGACCCCAGGGGTTATCATAATACAACGTATTAAGGATGGATTCCATGACTATTGTGTGGCAGATATGAAATCAAATAGAAGTTAAACAGATGAACGTAGCTGATATTTGAGAATTCGGATGTCAAATGTAAAAATGATATAATACACCGAAACAACCGCGTAAGGAAGCCAAAAATGCGGGATATAAGATTTATTGCAGAGCACCGGGGTGGACCCCTGAACAAGGAACAGTACTTCCAGTTACTACAATGGGCCTGTGACTGTGCGGAGAATGTATTGCCTCTCTTCGGTGAAATAACCGATGAACGGCTGATAAATGCACTCCATGTGGCGAAAGAGTGGAAGTGCGGAAATGCATCAGTCGGCGACGCGATGAAAGCTTCAGTAGCAGCACATGCGGCGGCAAGAGAATCGTCTCATTCAACTTCAATCGCGGTCGCCCGTTCCGTTGGTCAGGCCGTTGCAACGGCTCACATGGCAGACCATTCATTAGGTGCAGCGTGGTATGCGCTGAAAGCCAAAAAAAATGCAGGCAAATCAACCGATGCGGAAAGGAGATGGCAGGATGAACAATTGCCGCCAGAGATTAAGGATCTTGTCCTGACTGCAAGGAAAACCAGAAAGATTTAAAAGAAATATTAACCTTGATTCTTTTTATTATCCATTCCACCGGTCCAGTATGGTGTGCTTATACCTAAACCGGACCAATGGTGTACTCACGTAAGGAGGACGGAACCATTTCTCACACCACCACAAGCCACAAGGAAGGTGTGGCTATCATTGCACTCTTTGGCCGTATCGATGCCACTGCAGTACCGGAGCTGGAGAAGGAAATACGTACCCTGATGGAAGAAGGGCAACGTAAAATTCTCCTTGATTTTTCAGAAGCGACCTATATCAACAGTGGCGGGCTGCGGGTGCTCATTTCCACGGCAAAGAAGCTCAAAGGCCAGGGAGATCTGTTCGGGCTCTGCGGTCTTACCGACGAGGTATATAAAATCCTGCAATTTGTGGGATTCACCACAATTTTAACTACATTCTCCTCGGTTGGGGATGCACTTGACGCAACAATGTGAACTGCTCGAAAACCAGTGCTGGCAGCCTGTACCCGGTGATGAACATGCAGAAATCTTTCCCTGTATCAGGAAAGTAGATACAAACTCCTCGAATTCATATATCATTTCCATGCCGTCCCAGATCATCTTAATCGATCCCGGCGGTTACATGGAGCAGATGGACCTGATCGCAACGGAAATTGAGCGGGTCCGGACGGCAAACCCAAGGCCGGTGTTTATTTACCTGACCCATACTCATGTCGACCATTTTGTCGTGATGCAGTCTCACCCGTTCTTTTCGGGACCGGAGCGGGCCATCATTGCTGCCCATGCCGCCGGGGCCGCAAGCCTTGAGGCGGCTGATACCGCCACGACCCAGGCAGACATGTTCCAGATCCAGCTCAATCCAATGCACGTTTCAATCCAGCTGTTCTCCCCTGACCTCGGACCTGATACCGGTTTTTTTGAGATATGCCCGCTTGCTGCTCCTAACGTCCTGGTCCAGGAACGTGACAAAAAGATAGATGACAACCTCGTCCTGAAGCGGCAGGTCGTGGTTTCCGGCCCGAATGACAGGATAGAGGTCTATTCTCTCCCGGGCCACAGCCGTGACAGCATCTGTATCCGGGTCGGGGGCCTGCTTTTCATCGGCGACCTGCAGGTTGCAGCAAGCCCGGGAGTTGCCGGTCTTCGTGGGTGGAGCCAGCCGGAACTCCTTTTATCACTACAGAAAGTCCGCTGGCTCCTGGAAAATGAAGAGATCATGATCTGCTGCCCGGGACACGGACGGCCGTCATCATCTGCGAGTGCTGATGCAGTCTTTGCCACGATGGAGAAGGAGACCTGTTTCCTTGCAGAAGTCCGGGAGATCAATCCCGGGTGGGCGAAGCAGACCGCACAGTATGCAAACGACCTGATGAACCGGGTGGCCGAGACGTTCACCATCATGGCAGGGAGGTGTTACCGTGCAGCCCATATCCTCGACGAACTCGAGGAGACGGGGGAAGCCGGGAACCTCTCGGGCTTGGTATGCCTGGATACCATCGATTCGATCCTTGCCGATTTCCACCTGTTCAACGAGGACTACCATGCAGGAAATCAGCGGGATGTCCACCTCGCCATGAAAGCCGGGCAGATCACGGCGAAGCTCGAAACCGTGTACCGGGCCGGCCAGCTTGACCTGGTCATCGGTCCTCACCTCGTAAAACGTGCAGAAAGACTTCTTTCAGATTATATGACCTTATTCCGTGGTTTTCTGCCGACAATCCAGCGGGAAGAATTTGAACTGGACGCCTTCGTTGGCCATTGTATCAATACGCTCGTTTCACCCCCGTGCAGTGACGAGGACCTGATATCACTTGCCGATGATGAGGCCCGGTACCGGCAGGCACTGGTGAAACGGCTCATATATGTACCGGTTTTTGAAGAAAACCCCGTCTCGTTTATTCCTTCCGAATATCCATTCAGCGTGGTTGCAGACAGGGGACGGTTAACCGACTTAATCATGAGCATTCTCGAAGAAATGGCCGGTACCGGGGGGCAGCAGATAACGGTCAGCGATATAAAAGAGATGAACCGCGGTTTCGTAACCCTAAGTGCAGAATTTTCGTCGCCGGACATCGATTTTCCGGGAGACCGGCTCGGTTTCATGATAAAAGAATGCGAGTTCTCCGGTGGTTTCTTCACCTCCACAAAAGAAGGGGACGTCATTTCTACCGTGATTGAACTGCCGGCAGTATGAACCGTGGGGCATTTGCCTGACCCATTTAAAATGGCGTATCGCTTCCACTATAGCATTCTATGGAATATTCGGCAAAGAGGGCTTCAATCTTTTTTAAGTGGGGGATTTCCGGAGGCGTTAATCCCCCGCAATGGTACTCCCTTCCAAGAAGGTCATACTTTGACGTCCCCAGGTGATGGAGGGGCAACAGGTTTACCTCATGCTTACCCATGCCTGCAATAAATTCGGCGGTGGCAGTAAGATTATCCCGTGAATCATTAAATCCGGGTACTATGGGTACCCGAAATATCAGTCGTCCCTTCCATGATGCAGCCATTTTTTTCGCATTTTCAAGGATGAGCCTGTTGGAACATCCGGTACCGGGAATATGCCGCCTATCATCCATGCATTTGAGATCGAAAAAAACCCAGTCCAAAAGCCCGAGGAGAGAACGATAGTGCTCCCATGGGGCGTAACCCGATGTCTCCATTGCGGTATGGATATACGAATCAACGCATGCGGAAAGGAATTTTTTTACAAATGGATAGTGCACCATTGGTTCTCCCCCTGACAGGGTCACCCCGCCAGAGCTCCCCCAATACCGGCGGTCTCGTTGTACCTTTTTCATTAGTTCCCCGACTGTGATGAAAAACCCGCTTACCTGGAGTGCCCGGGAATTACACGCATTCACGCATTCAAACCCGGTGCAGAGACGACAACGCTCCCGCTGGATCGTAACCGGCATTCCGTCCCCCGGTATCCCAATGACATGGTCGGTGCAGGCCGGTACACATGCATAGTCTTTTTCGCATTGTTCCCGGTGATACATCAATTCACGGTGAGGCTCCTGGCCTTCGGGGTTCGCACACCACCTGCATCTCAACGGGCACCCTTTAAATGAGAGAACTGTCCTGGAACCAGGGCCGTCATGAAATGAAAAACCCTGGAGGTCGAAGAGCAACCCCGTTTCATCACTCATCCGGCGGTACTTCCCATTCGAAATTCTCGCATGTTTTTGCTATCATACCTGGATACGCAGGGGTTTTCCCCCCACAGGTCCCCAGTTCTCCTCCAGACTCGCGGTAGGAAGAACAAAATCTGCATTTTTTAACCGGAAAGAACAGTTCGCATGCTCCTGCATCAGAGATCAGGTAACCTTCTTTCACCCTGCACATCCCCCGGAACACGTCCACCTGGATATATTCCCGGCAGTCCTGGTGGCAGGGGGCTTTCATGCTCATTGGATCTCCTCGTATTCAGTCCTGGCAATAATTTCGTCCTGGATTGGTTTACCCAGTTCAACCCAGTACTGGGTAAATCCGGCAACTCTCACCATCAGTCCGCGGTAGAGTTCAGGGTGTGCCTGTGCGTCCCGAAGGGTCCGGGAATCAACCACGTTGAACTGTATGTGGAACCCTCCCCGTCTCATGTATGCCCTGATAAATTCAAGAAATTTTCGTGTCCCTTCCCGCCCCTGTAGGGCAGAGGGATGGACCTTGAGATTCAGCTGGGAATTTTGTGATTTGGCATGGTCCCAGCATGTGGCAGAATTACAGAGTGCATACGGCCCGTTCCTGTCTGTACCTGGGTATGCTGACAGGGACGCGTCTGCGTAGGTGGTTCCGGAAAGGCGCCCGTCAGGACTGGCGAGCGTGACTGCCCCCATGGGTCCATGGGTGGAGACCGAGATCTGGCAGGCATAGAGTGGTTTTTCATAGAGTGAGACAAAATCGTGACACATGTTACAGAACCAGTCTTCCCAGTCCTTCAGGATCGTATCGACATACGGGTCATCATTCCCATATTTCGGGGCATCGCTGCATAAGGTCCGGACCCTTGCGCAGGAACTGGCATCAGGTCTCAAATTCATCTCGAAGAGTGAACTGGACCCCGTCTCTCTTTCGTTCTGGTACCCGAAATTATCCAGTAATGTCGACTTTAACTCTTCAAGCGTGAAATTATTCACCTCAAATACATTCTTTTTAATCGATGCCAGGGAGTTCACGAGATTTATGCCACCCGATACCTCGACGCTGAACGTCGTGTTGTACCGCGACCCCATCATTCCGATATGCTTTCCGGATGTAAGGCAGTCCGGTTTAAGGATTGAATCGATCACCGGGGGCGTGATCTTTCTCCACGCATCATGCTGGATATTGTTGCACCTGCAGAGGAGATCGACTGTCCTCCTGAAGCGGTCTTTGAAGGCATCCATGAGGTCTTCGTAGGTCTCTATTCTTTTTCCAAGGGGTGGGAAAATACGCTGGTTTAAACGCATGTCCATTCCATCGAACAGCACCACTTCAAGGAGTTTGGGAAGACCGATGAAATGTACGCCGACGGATGTTGCCGCACCCGCTCCACCCGGCAGGTAATACGTATGGGCACCTAGCCGTAACGGCATCCAGGTACCTGCAGAGGTCTCAAGACAACCGCCAATCGCCCATGCCCGTGCCTCTTTTGGGGTCATTCCTTCAGGGCCATAGTTATTCTGGATAAATTCCATCGCTACGCGGTTGTTCACCCATGCAGGATATCCGGTACCGGTTTTTGTGCACTCGGTCCCTTTTAAGAGGAACTCTTCCGGTGATTTTTCATCGTAGAGCAGGCTTAAGGTAGGCTGGGGGGTCGCACAGGTCATGGCAGATTCAAGGATCAGCATTTCCAGTTCATTTTCTGCACTGGCCCCGTCTTTATCAAGACCCCCGAGACAGAGGTTGTTAAACGTGTTGCTGGAAAGTACTCCCCCTATTACACCTGCAGACGCAAAACAATCGATCTCTGTGAATTTTAACCGCATGCATTCGAGGAGTTCGATCGTACGTTCCCGCGTGAGAGTCCCGTTGTCCATGTCCTGTTTCCACCATGGGTACAGCACCTGGCCAAGCCGTCCCGGCGAGAGTCCCGATATGCAGTCTTCATTCAGCACGGCAACATGAAACGTCCAGCAGAGCTGGAGGGCTTCCTGGAATGTCCTGGGCGGGTGTGATGATATCCAGGTCAGGGCCTCTGCGATTTCGGTATATTCTCGCTTCTGACTTTCGTTGCGCTCTGTTCGTGCAAGTTCTTCCGCTTCCTGCGCATAATTCAGGATCCATTTCTGAATGCCTTCGAGTGCGGTACATGACGCCTGGTAGAAATAGAGGCGGTCCATATCCGGGTGCCCGGCAACTTCAGCAATTTTCTTCTTGCACCACGCGATGATACCATCGATCCCATACCGGAGTGGATAGTAATAATTTATCACTTCCCTGCCCTGGGGAAGGGTGAACCCGGAATCAAACAGGCAGATAACCGAACGCATAATCGATTCTTTTTCTGGATAATCCGGGACGAACATCTCGTATTTATGCCCGATATCCTCAACGGACTGGTGTTCCCACATCTTTGTGAGTGCCATCAGGATCGGGAGTTCCTCACTCCGTACACCAAATTTGCCTGCAATCGAGACCACGTTGCTACTGCTTTCGGTGACATTTCCCCCGCCGGTCCCCATTTTTGTTACCAGGTCAGTACTGAACTGGCCGGATTCCAGTGCCTCCCGGTACATCTCGTTCTCTTTATCCAGGAGAAACCGTTCAGATAACCATGGCATCGGGTAAGA
>JBAXMF010000050.1:0-10723 GCA_037134435.1 Methanomicrobiales archaeon
CGGAGGAAAGCTCAAGCGAGAGGGATAAGGGTCTGATTGGCCTTGGACAGGAATTTACAGACTGGGGGATACCCACCGTTGTGAGTTTGTGTGATGTATCACGGACAGGCGGGCCCATAATAGCCACGGGTGGCATCAGAACTGGCGTGGATATGGCCAAGTCCCTTGTGCTTGGGGCGGACCTCTGTGGAATGGCCTTGCCACTCTTACAGCCTGCAATCAAAGGCGAAAAAGCGTTATTTGATGCAATTGACACGATTGAGCACCAGTTCAGAGTGGCGATGTTCCTGACCGGGTCTCGTACTATTGCAGATCTTAAGGTTAAACATGCAATTATAACGGGGAAAACCCGGCAGATGGTGGATAGCATAATGGAGGAATATAATGGATATTGAAATTATTGCCGTTGGCGGATATGATGAGGTCGGGAGGAATATGACCGCCGTCCGCTGCGGGAAAGAGATTGTTATCTTTGATATGGGTCTCCGGCTTGACCAGGTGATGATTCATGAGGATGCAGAGATGGAAAATCTGCATTCTCTGGACCTGATTCAGATGAAGGCAATCCCTGATGATACGGTGATGAATGCGGTTGAGGGTAGTGTTAAGGCAATTGTTTGTTCACATGGACATCTTGATCACATCGGGGCCATACCAAAACTTGCACACCGTTATAACGCCCCTATTATCAGTACACCTTATACTACCGAATTAATCCGGCAGCAAATATCGGGTGATCAGAAATTCGGGGTTAACAACAAGTTATTCGCGTTAAAGGCCGGCCAGAAATATACACTTTCACAGAACCTTGTGCTTGAGTTTGTACGGATGCAGCACAGCATTATTGATACGGTAATACCCGTCCTTCATACGCCCCATGGGGCCATTGTATATTCGTGTGATTTCAAACTGGACCGCACACCTGTAATTGGAGACCCGCCTGATTTTGCCCGCCTTGCCCAGATCGGAAAAGAAGGTGTCATTGCACTGATCGTGGAGAGTACGTATGTTGAGAACAGAGGACGTGCGCCAAGCGAGCGGATTGCAAGGGATCTTGTACGGGACACTATTACGAGCTACGAGGACGACAAAAATGCCATCCTTGTATCCACATTCTCCTCGCATATCGCCAGGGTCAAGACTATTGCAGAGTGTGCACATGAGATCGGGAGGAAACCAGTTCTTCTTGGGCGTTCAATGGAGCGTTATAGCTCCACTGCTGAGCAGATGAAACTCGTGGCATTCCCTGATACCGTAAGCATGTTCGGGGACCGGAGGACTGTTGACCGCATGATGAGGAGGATGATGAAGTCCGGCAAGGAAAAATTCCTTCCCATCATTACCGGCCACCAGGGTGAACCCGGGTCAATCCTCTCGCGACTGGTGCATGGTGATACCCCGTACCAGCTTGAAAGAGGAGATAAAATCCTATTTTCGGCAAAAGTTATTCCAAACCCCATGAACCGTGGTCAGCGTTACATGGTGGAGGCGCATTTAGGGATGACCGGGGCGAGAGTATTTGAAGACCTCCATGTCAGTGGTCATGCGTACCGGGAGGACCATTATGAACTTATCCATCTATTAAATCCGCAACATATTATTCCTGCACACGGGAATATCCGGATGACCTCTGCCTACGCAGAATTCGCATCTGAAATCGGGTTTACCCTCCATAATGACGTGCATATCATGTCAAATGGGCATAGATTAAAAATAAACTAGTGATAACTGGAGATAATCATGGATCTGATGGAGTATCTGGATTCAACACAGAAACAGGTTGACAGGATGATCGACCGGTTTTTTGGGGATGAGTTTTTGGAGTTAGGGAAAGCGAGTGCCCATCTCCTGCTTGCTGGTGGGAAACGTCTGCGCCCTGCCGTGGTGATGCTCGCTGCTGATGCAGTGAAACGAGGGAGTTCGGATGAGGTAATGCCCGCGGCATTGGCGCTTGA
This sequence comes from Methanomicrobiales archaeon, assembly GCA_037134435.1. Lineage (GTDB taxonomy): Archaea > Halobacteriota > Methanomicrobia > Methanomicrobiales > Methanospirillaceae > CAIKOD01. The sequence goes on from JBAXMF010000050.1 coordinate 1,956, forward strand.
ACTGACGCACAGCTTCACCCTGATCCATGATGATATTATGGATAGTGATGCGTTCCGCCGGGGTGTTCCGACTGTCCATACCAAATGGGATGAACCCACTGCGATTCTTGCAGGGGATGTGCTCTATGCACGGGCATTCGAGTTTATCAGCATCGCGGAAGCCTCAGATAATGCGAAAGTCCGGGCGATTTCGATGCTTGCAGCAGCCTGTGTCGAGGTATGTAATGGTCAGCATATGGATATGTCGTTTGAGAAACGCAACGATGTCACAGTTGGGGAGTACCTTGAAATGGTCTCCAAAAAGACCGGTGCACTGTATGCAGCATCAGCTGGGATTGGGAGTATTCTCGCTGGCGGGAATGCCGTCAAGACCCACGCGCTCTATCACTACGGGCTTTATACTGGTATGGCATTTCAGATCCAGGATGACCTTATCGATATTATGACCACTCCCGAAAAGAGCGGGAAGGACCGCGCATCTGATATCCGGGAGGGCAAACAGACGCTGATTACCCTCAAAGCAAAAGAAAAGGGGCTAGATCTTTCGGAATACAGACGTGAACTTACCGATAAAGAGATAGATGAACTCATCGAAAGACTTGATACACTCGGGGTAATCAGGGACGTGAAGGATACGGCCCTTGAACTAGTAGGGAAAGGAAAAGAGATCGTTTCAATACTGCCTGATTCAGAGGCAAAAAGGCTCCTCATTGATATCGGAGATTATTTTGTAACCAGAGGTTACTGATATGGATACAGATCCAAAAAGCGCTCTTTTTATTTTCGCACTTCAGAATGCAGTCAAGCATAACAGTCTCCCGAAAAGTGGCACTGTTATCGGGATGGTCATGGGAAAATATCCGGAGTTCCGATCACAGGCACAGGAAATAGCCCTGCTTGCAAAGGAAGTACTTGCCGAGGTGGAACAACTCAGCCCCGATGAGCGCAGGAAAAAACTGGGCGATCTCGCCCCCGGGTTGATTGAGGAGATGAATGCACCAAAAGTTCATACTCACGAACTCCCCCCTCTGGAAAAGGCTGAAAATGGCGTGGTGATGAGGTTTGCGCCCAACCCCAGTGGGCCGCTCCATCTTGGTCATGCGCGGGCAGCAGTACTGAATGATGCGTATGTCGAACGTTATGGCGGCAGGTATATCCTTCGCATAGAGGATACTGACCCAAAAAGGGTGGACCCTGATGCGTACCAGATGGTGCAGGAAGATATCGAATGGATGGGCCTCCGAATTACTGACATATTCTACCAGAGTGACCGTTTTGACCAGTATTATAAAATTGCAAGGGATCTGATTGGACTTGGCGGTGCATACGTATGTACCTGCGATAATGAGCAGTTCCGTCTTTTGAAGCAGGCAAAAACACCCTGTCCCTGTCGGGGCCAAACAATTGAGGAGAACCTGGACCTCTGGCAGAAGATGCTGGATGGAGGGTTCTATGAAGGTGAGGCATCCGTGAGGGTACGGACCTCACTTGACCATCCGGATCCTGCAATGCGTGATTTCCCTGCATTTCGTATCCTGAATGAGCCCATGCACCCAAGGATTGAGGCGCAGGTGTATCCCCTGATGAATTTCACGGTAGCTGTTGATGACCACCTGATGGGGGTTACTCATGTGATCCGTGGCAAAGACCATATTGCAAACACCCGCCGCCAGAAATATATTTACGAGTACTTTGGTTGGGATGAGCCTGTTTATCGCCATTATGGAAGGATGGGAATTGAGGGAGTCGTACTCTCTACCTCCCAGATGCGGGATGGTATCAGGTCGGGCACGTATTCGGGATGGGACGATATCAGGCTCGGGACACTTCGTGCCCTTGCCAGGCGCGGGATAAAGCCTGAAGCTGTCCGGCAGGTTGTTCTCGATATTGGGATCGGAGAGACTGACATATCTTTCTCCTGGGATAATCTGTTCGCGAAAAATCGTGATATCATTGACCCGGTGGCTGACCGGTTCTTTTTTGTTCCAAGCCCATTGCCATTTACAATCGCCGGTACAACCGCAAGGGAGGCTCATGCACTCCTCCACCCCGGGGATGAAAAGAAAGGGTACCGGACGTTAAAATTTGAAGGGGATGTAGTTCTTCCAGGGCAGGAATTGAAGAAAGAAGTGAAGATGATCCGGCTGAAAGATCTCTTCAATGTACATATCGACTGGTCAGGTGGAAAACCCATTCTAAATTATGCCGGGGAAGCCCTGTCTGAAGCCCGTGCATTGAAAGCCCCGATCATCCAGTGGCTGCCGGCCGGAGAGGCTTCCCGGTGTACGCTCCACGCGCCGGAGGGGGACATCCAGGGTCTTTGTGAGTGTATTGTCAGGACCATGCAGGACAAGGTCGTCCAATTCGAACGGGTAGGGTTTGCAAGAATTGATAGTGTGACCAATGAGGGGATAATTGCCTATTTTTGCCACAAGTAAACCCTGGGAATTTCAATTACCGGTGCCGGGTGGACGTTATCGAATATTTTTTCTCTTTTTATCTGGCGTATCGAACATAAGAATAGGATAGTTGCATGGTCACCCGGTTCAGGCGTTATGGGCCGATTGCTGATGTACTCGTTAAATACGGATTCGGAATTTTCCTTGAAGACCTGTTACCGGGTGTATGCCGTTTCCGTATCAGCCCAACTTTGCCATTTGGATTTTTTTGCTTAAATTGGATAAGAATTTAACACTTTTTGGGGCTCTGTAAGTGTGCTAAAAAAAAGACCTTACCACGAAGATTTTTTGAATTGTGCATCTCTCTAACGAGATAGGGAGTTGTACATCTCCGACAAAAGTCAACCCATTTAACTTTTCCAAAACTAGACAGGATATGGGATATCGACATGCCGGCAGCTGAGGATGACTCCAAATCACTAAACAATGCTCTGCTGCAAGCGATAGAATTGATGTTTGACTTGCCAAGGAATGTCAACAGGACCCTTAGAAACCTGCAATCGGCACGGTCAGGGTTTAAATTGTAGAGGCGGACATCCGTAGACTCCAGCAGTCTCTGGAGAGGTCAAGTTATAAGTTTCTGGTGGGAATTATCACTGCTGCTGTCGTAATGGTGTCATCGTAAGTTATTTTATTGTCGAGTATCATGTTTTGCCCGATTTTGTCTGGATACTCGCGGTATTCGGATACACTGCAGCGATGCTGGCAGGGTTTTATGCACTCTATCATATGCTTGCCTTCAGGTACAGGTGACGGAAAAAACCCATGTACCGGGTGAATTAAAATTGCCATTGTTACCCGGATGATTCTTTGCTGAAAAATAAATTGCAATGGCAGGAGCCCTGTTCGTTTATCTCCTGATCATGATAAATACAGGGGCATACAATGCTTCTGTCCTTTTCAATATCTCCGCTCCTGATCCGGCAGGGGCAGTATCCTACACCAAACCGCTGTTTATTTTTTGTGAGTCCTCTGATCACGCTTTCAAGTCGCTTTTCTTCAGGATTCAGCTTGTAACCCTGCTCTTTGGCGTATTTTGCTGCCCATGCGAGAATCTCGCTTTCCTCTTCCTCGGTCGTCATCATTTCCTGTGCTCCCTGTATTGTCATACCTGAATTATCATTAAATCCTATATTGCTCCATCTTATCTAGAAATATTCGAATGTTCTGTTGATTATCGCAATTCTCCAATAATGTTAACCTGGTGTAACCAGGAAACCAGTAACTTATTTTTCTGCTATTATCCGGGCCGCCACACGGTGATAACTGGTGATGACGTCCCCCTGACCTGTCCGATAGACATCCTTGTCAAGAGATTCACCTGTCTTCGTATCCCAGAGCCGCATTGAGTCCATGCTGATCTCGTCTCCTACATAGACGCCACCGTCTACTTTTCCAAACTCCAGCTTGAAATCCACCAGGTCGATCCCGCGCCCGCCCAGGTACTCCCTGAGCACGCTGTTCACCGCTAATGCAATTCGTTTCATCTCGCATAATTCTTCTGGTGTTGCAAGTTTTAGCGCGTAGATCAGGTCATCGTTCAGCATCGGGTCATGATGTGTATCGTCTTTGAAATCGATGACAATTACCGGTGGATTAAGCGGGGTCCCTTTTTCAATCGGATAATTTTTCACCATTGAGCCTGCCGCGATATTCCGGACGATTACCTCGAGTGGTATCATGGTCAGGTTGCGGGCAAGCAGGGTAGTTTCATCAATTTTCCGGATAAGGTGAGTTTTAATGCCACCTTTCTCGAGAAGTCCAAAGAAAAACGTTGAAACGCCAGCATTAAGACTGCCTTTCTCGGCCAGTGTGTCCTTCTTCTGGCCATCAAATGCCGTAATGTCGTCCCGGAATTTTATTAACAGTTCTCCGGGTTTTTCAGTCCGATATACCGACTTTGCTTTTCCGGAATACAACAACTCAAGTTGTTTCATGCAGAGGCCTCCTGTTCGCATAAATGTTTGACAAGGCGCTTAATAAGTGGTTCTAATTCGTTTGAAAACCAGCCTTTCTCTATAAACCGGGGATAGATACAGAGACGTTCCTTAAGGGTATGATTCCCCGCAGTGTGCCTGAGCTCGTCTTCTTCAGGCCATGGATGTTCGGGGTTCACATAATCGATCGTCAGAGGGGATATTCCTCCCAGGTCATTTACACCACACGGGATCAGGGATGCCGCATTGGCAAGGTTAGGCGCGACCTGGATGGCCACCTCTTTTGGAAGGAGGTCACGCGCGATCCGTATCACCCTGCACATCTCATCGAAGCTGATCACCTGCCGGCTGCTTAATGGAGTTCCGGGTTTCGGGCAGAAATTCTGGATGATCACCTCCTGGATATGGCCATACCGCTTGTGAAGGTCGTGTATTGCTATGAGTGACTCCTCACGGTCATGCATCGTCTCACCAATGCCCAGAAGAAGGCCGGTGGTGAACGGGATCTTCAACATGCCTGCGTTTTCAATCATCTCAATCCTGATCTCCGGTAACTTTCCTGGTGAATTACGGTGTGCGGGAAGATCTGCCGTTGTCTCAAGCATTAGGCCCATGCTGGCATTTACTGGTTTCAAATATTCAAGCTCTTCAGCCGTCAGGATTCCGGCATTCGTATGGGGGAGGAGACCGCTGGCGATGCTTTCCTCACACAGGGCGTGGCAGTACTGCAGGATGTTATCATACCCTGCCTTTTGTAACATGCTATTGAAACCTGGTTCTTTCTCGGGTTGCTCACCAAAGGTAAAAAGGGCCTCTGTGCAGCCTTTTTCCGCACCGCTGATCAGGGTGCGTTCTGCCTCACCTGGTTGTAAAATGCAGTGTTCTGTCACCGGCGTCCGGAAACAACAGTACTCACACCGGTTACGGCAGACGGTGGTGAGTGGAAGAAAGACATTTTTCGAGAATGTTATTACGTTCCTGTTCATGGTAAAGGAATAAACCGGTTGTTATCCATAATATGAGCTCTTTGGTAATTTATTGATCGATCATGCGTAAAAGCGATGGATTTTTGATGTCCGTAGTGCCATGCGTACAAAATGTTAATAGAGGCCGTGGTCCCTTTCAAACCGGTGAACCCGAAGAGTCGGCTGTCATCTGTACTGTCAACTGCAGAACGTGAATTATTCGCGGAAGCAATGCTGACTGATGTCGTACTATCTCTCAAGGAAGCCGGTTGCATCCCTTTTATTCTCTCCACCGTCCCCCTTCATTGTGCCCATGCGGAGGTTAAGGTCTCTGCCGATGAACTTAATCCCGCACTGAACCGTTTGATCGGGAGTACCTCGGGTCCATTGCTCATCATCATGGCAGATTTACCCCTGGTTACACCTGGCGTGGTCCGGCGAATTATCTCCACTCCGTCTGATATAGCACTTGGCCCGGGTCGGGGCGGGGGGACGAATGCGATATTTATTAAAGACCGTTCCCGTTTCCACGTAGATTATTATGGGGCCAGCTTCATAAAACATCAGAAAATTGCGGATCAAGCGGGACTATCCTGTGATACCGTGGACTCTTTCCGGCTCCATACAGATGTTGATGAACGGGAAGACCTCGTGGAACTGATGATCCATGGTCATGGTAAAGCGGTTAATTTCCTAAAAAGTTGTGGTTTTTCACTGTTGATTGAAAAAGGGCGTGTTGGTATCTCCCGGAGTTCTGAACAATAACTACGATTTAGTAGTTATCATCTCTCTTCTTTGCTCCTGAAAGTGTTATCAGTACTCACAACCAGCGGATAATTTAGTTTATACAGCCGAATGCAAGGTCTCTTATCTGATCAACGGGAGGAACTTAGTATGTCTGGTATCATGGAACTCCTCCCAATGGTACGGCCCGGTGATATCGGGAAGAATTTCTCTCTCAAGGACCAGAATGATAAAACATTTGATCTCCTTGAAAATTCAGGAAAGAAGACACTTCTTTCCTTCCATCCCCTTGCGTGGACCGCATTCTGCGCAGGACAGATGGTCTCGCTTGAAAAAAACAGGGGCATACTGGAATCTCTTGATACGCTTGCAGTGGGGATCAGTGTGGATTCAGTTCCGTGCAAAAAAGCATGGGCTATTTCTCTTGAAATTAAGGATACCCGGTTATTGTGCGATTTTTGGCCTCATGGGAAGGTGGCACAGATGTACGGGATCTTCAGGGATTCCAATGGGTTTTCCGAGCGGGCAAATATCATTATGGATGAACGCCAGAACGTGATTTTTATCAAAGTATACCCAGTGCATAGCGTTCCGGATATCAGTGAAATTATCAGTTTCCTCAAAAAATATTCCTGAATAGCCCTGGTCGGGCCGGGTTGAATTAAAACGGTAGAAAAAGGCATTCAAAAAGGTAAATTTTACCCTCCTAGTCCCGCCTATTTCAAATATTGTGGATCTTGTAACGATTTTTATTGTAAGTTATCACCGGATGCAGGAACCTGTTTTCTTAAGGTAATCATCTGGTTACAATGATGAAATAACCAGGATCCTGTATCATTCATTCTCTTTCCGACTGATATTCCGTAACGTACCCATGAAAAGGCATTCATCTGCTGCAATCGCTTCGATGCCGACTTCATCTGTAAGTGGCAGGCCAAGTCCCCTCACGATCGCGATTGGCATACATTCATCTGCCTCACCCATCACCAGCTCGGCAGCTGTTGCAATATTATCTGCCACGGCCCTTTTTGTCACCAGCAGTTTCCGTCCAAAAAGGTCGTATCTCCCGCGATCATCTATCACGGAAGGAATCCCTGCACACCCGATAGCGACACCGCTGCACCCGACCCTCATCGCATGCGTCCTGCTGTCTGCTACAATCACCCCGGTGTTTACCCTACACCGGCTGAATATCTCCCTCCTGATACGGTCAGCACTTGCATCCGGGTCATGAGGGAGTGGCACAAGATATCCGGGAGGTGCGTTTGATGCATCCACTCCCGCATTGGGGAGCAGAGTCCCGGCTTTCATGCAAAGAAGAAATCCTGATATCCCCCCTACAATATTGTCGCTTTCCCGGATAACGACCTCAACCTCCCGTGGGTCCATGTCGAATTCATCTGCTAGCACCACGGCTCTTGCGGAAGGTATGACATCTCCGAGATATATCAAGCGACCCTCGGCAGTTGCGAGTGCGGATTCGGCAATAACAATAATATCCCCCTCAAGAAGCGAATAATTTGTCCCTGATAATGCCGTGATGAGGATTGAAACGATATCATCTCCGGGATTAATAATCCCTGTTGAAATACCCCTAACCCCGAATTCAGCATTCATCCTGTTTTCTCCATTGTCTCGTAAACGATAATTGCATCTCTCGTTTCTTTCACATCGTGACATCGGACAATATCTGCACCTTTCGAAAGAAGAAGGGTGGTCAGGGCAAGGCTGCCTGCCAGTCGTTCTTCGGGAAGTTTCCGGGCGAGAAGGTCCCCAATAAAGGTCTTACGTGATATCGCAAGAAGAAGGGGGTGATTGAATTTTTTAAACTCATGGAATTGTCTGCAAAGCTGCCAGTCAAGGGCAACGTTACGAGTGGGGTTCCATAAACCAATCCCCGGATCAAGGATATATTCTCCTACTGAAAGGGATTCGCACCGTGATGTGACGAGCTGCAATGCATTGACAGTACCTGCCATATCTGTCGAGTCACCAGGTGCAGACGCGGATGCCATAAGAAAACAGGGGTGCCCGGAATCGGCGGCCATTTTTGCGTATACCTGGTCTGCAAGGCCATTGATATCGTTAATAGCGTGGATATCGAATTTCAGGCACTGTCTGAGTACGGACGGGCGCATCGTATCAACAGAGATCGTTGCTCCTGTCCCCTCTAGTTCCTGGAGGGCTGCTACCATTCGTTCCGCCTCACAGGAAGGGCTGACCGGGGGTGCAAAGGGTGAAGTACTTCGTGCCCCGATATCGATGATATCAGCGCCCTGTGCAATCATTTCCACGGCCCTCTGACCTATATCCTTACCTGAACAATATGATCCACTGAAAAATGATTCGGGGCTGCAATTGATGACCCCAATGGTCCTGACCGGTGCACCATCACCGATTTTCAGCCCGTTTACGATACATTGGTGCATGAACGTTCCATTGCTGCCAGGTACGTGTTCTCCATGAGTGATGCGATCGTCATTGGACCAACCCCCCCTGGTACCGGAGTTATTGCCCCTGCAACATCTTTTACCAGGTCAAAGTCTACATCCCCGCATAATTTTCCATCAAGGTAGTTGATTCCGACATCGATTACCACCGCTCCGGGTTTAATCATATCTGCGGTGATAAACCTGGCTTTTCCGATCGCACTGACCACGATA
>JBAXMF010000051.1:0-10662 GCA_037134435.1 Methanomicrobiales archaeon
TATGTCGTTGTTTTTATTAAGACGACTACCACGTCTGCGTATTGGATGCGATCTTGTGTCGTATTACTATTTAGAAACAGGGTACAAAAATATCATCCTGCCTTGTGCTCCACCGTCAGGATATAACTTAATCCTCATTCGTATCCTAGTAAAAAATACCAAAAGATTCCTTCCCCGGCCACCAATATTTCGGGGATCCAATTTTTTATAGCGTGCTAAAGGTTATTGTCTTATGCCAGCTGCCAGGACTCCGCCCCGCCTTTGTAGAACACTTCACCGGTCGTTTTAGTAAAAGCCATTCTACCCGTTGAGTCCGGTTTGAAGTTTTTGATGATGACCTGCTGTCCCGGACTGATCAGTGTCCTCCGCCCGTCTGCAAAGAATACTGTATTAATATCTCCTGATGGGATGATGAGCGTCGTTGATGAACGGTAATTACTGTACCCGGTGATGTCGATAGTCGTGACAATTCCCTGCCTGGTAAGGACTCCGTCTACATACAGGTCTACATCATTAAAGCTGAACCCCATGATGGCTGAAGAAGATGCATCTATCGCACCCGGTGACGGGTCCATGATGATGAGCTGGATGTCATCTCCTGGCATGAACCGGTAAACTTTCCCTGCAATCTTGACCCAAGAGTCGGCATTAGTGACTGTGCAGGCGATATATCCTTCGGGTGCAAGATAGCCGGACGTACTTCCGTAGAGGTACACATCGTGGCTGGGTGCTGTTGTTGTGGAGATATAGGAATTCTGAACCCGTGAATCTGCCCCATATGAATTTGCAACGGTGAGTGTTACCCGGTAGGAACCTCCCGACGAATAGATATGTGTTGGGTTTGCACTGGTGGACTTCATCCCGTCACCGAAGTCCCATGACCATACCACGGGTTGCCCTGTTGAAAGGTCCGTGAAATGGACTTCAAGTGGTGCAGTGCCATCACGTGGTGAAGCCACAAAATTCGCCACCGGTGCAATGCCTGCTGATATATATCCCGGGATGCTCTTTTTATCCGACCCGAATTTATTCTCCACCACAAGGCTTACGGTGTAACTGCCCGGGGTGGAATACCTGTGTACGGGTGTCCGTTCTGCAGATACACTGCCATCTCCAAAATTCCATGCCCATTTTGTGGGGATCCCCATTGACTGGTCGGTGAATTGCACATCGAGCGGGAGCTGCCCTGATGTTGGCACCGCAACAAAATCTGCCCGCGGGGGCGCAGGGGTAACCTGTGGGATGACCATTGTCATGGGCAGGATACCAGGAATTACATGTGTCTGTATCGGTATGATAACACCCGGTGTTACACCGGGTTCCCCGGGCAGTGTGGTGGATGGCGGTATGGTTGGTACTACGGTGATAGCGGTGGTAACCGGTGCGGGTGCACCATTTTGCAATTGTTGTGAGATTACCACAGTCTGCTTCTGACCGTTCCTGTAGATCACCTGGACTGTATTTGGGCTTGTACTGCCGGAATACTGGACTTTTATGGTCTTCCCTGCAGTCCATGGCCAATCCTGTGAGTGAAGCAGTGAGACCTGGCTGTCCGGGATATCTTCCCCATTTATCTTTACCAGGAGGCGGTCCTTTGGAAACTGGTCCCCCCCATCGTGGTAGAGGTAAACCACGTTTCCCGATGCCTCCACCGTTGCATTCATACGCGGGACTTTGTCAGGGCTCGATGAAAAAAATATCATTACCCCTGCAGCAGCGACAATCAAAATGATCGATACCACAATGACAATGATCGAGGTTTTCGATAACGCATCCTCAGTGTTCATGGTCCTCCAACCCCCGGTACCCAACAGAAGGCATCATTCCTCACTCCGGAGTCCTGCCGGGATTTAATTACAGAATCTCTAATTTTTGGAGATATGAAGGTATCTGAAAGCAGGGACCTGGTGACCGGCATCGTAACCCGGGAAATCAAAAAGGGGTCCCACGAATAAAAAAACCAGGAAAACTACATGTACTGGCCATCCTTATGAAAACGAGGGTTTTTTCGTGAAAAAAAGGCTGCCTTTTACCTTTCAGTACCTGACCCTTTGTTTTCCCGTTGCCGGATCTGTGTGAGTGGGGATGCCTTTTCAAGAAATGAGGTGATAAAGGTGATAAACTCCTCATCCAGGCAGTTCAGGCCGCATTTAACGGTTAACGAATCACGAATCTCCGATCTTACATGGCGTCCGAGCCTGACCTCCAGAAGATCAGGGGAAGCGAGAAGTTCCCCGGCGTTGGAATAGCGCCGTGCCAGCTCAACGACATATATCCCGTTTTCGATATACGGGCCCGAAAAAATGCGCCCTTCGTCCATTCCCCTGATATATTTTTCAGAAAACTGCCTGGCATTTTCCCGTGCCCACAATGGCGGTCCGAAATGGCGTGTTATGGGTGGCAGTGAATCGGTGAGCAATTCAAACAGCAGCATGCAACGGTCCGTGTGCATACGATAGGCCGCACGGTTTACGACAAATTCGTGCCGGGCAAGGAGTGCGGAGATCGCGTCAAGACTTTTGCGGAGCTGGGGGACGACAATCTCCTCGATGTACGGTGGTGTCGGGAAGGTTAGCGTGTAGAGGGTTGTTTTACGCTGTTCGACCAGCATTGTTACCGACTCCCTGGACCCGGGACAGGGCTTATGAAGGATAAAAAATCCCTCCACCGGCCGCTCGAGATAACCCCTGCACAATTCGATAAATTCGCACATGCGGGTGAGTGATACCGAGGCGGATACATTTCTCCCGGGGTCCACAGGGTCAACCACGATCAGCGGTTCATGAAAGGTCTTTGTCCGGTGATTTGAAAGATCAATAAGGACTCCCGGCCACCAGTCTGAAGCGGCTGAAAGAAGCGGGGTAAAACCACCGTAATGATACACAAGGAGTTCACAAAGGTACCCGGAGAACCCTTCTGTCATCTGGTCTGATCCATAAATTCCGCCATTTTTTGCGAATTGTTTCAGGAGCAGCACATCATCGATAAGGTTTTTGACCCGGTCCTTTATGTAGCGGGTATGGAATGGTGTCCTGTCCACGGCACTTCGGATCGCTGCCGCATCAGGTACCGCGTAACAGGGGACAATGTCCACATCGAGGCCATCGATCATCGCATTGATGTATGGGTGTTCTGCATATTTTTCCCGGCAGGTACCATTCGCGGATTCCGTAACCCTCCTTGCAAGTGCAAGTCCCTCTGCTTCCAGCTCTTCCCTGGGGAGATCCGGTGGGAACAGCATGAAAATATCAAGGTCACGGTCGCCCCGGATCCATGTATCACGTGCGACAGATCCTACGATCATCCCGGTTGCACTCCCGCTCTGGTTGACCGAATCGATGAGCATTCCTGCTATCGCGTGGATATGCGCATGTTCATCGGCTTGCGGCCGTATCTTTTCGAGCACTGATGTTTCAAGTGCCGATCTTGTTACCACACAACCTCCGCCATAGTATTGTATATCGGTCCGGTCGGTGTAAGTGTGCTTTTTTTCAGGGTAAACCCTGAAATATGACATTCTCCAAGGTTTTCTGAACGGTATGGGCGGATTGCCTGCATAAGAGATGGGTCAGACTCCTTTACCCTCGCGATAGTCGCATGGGGTGTGAACCCGCGCACCTCCCGTGGAAATCCGATGGCCATAAGCGCTGTTTCAACCTGTTCAAAGAGCCTCATGCATTCACCCCTGTCCCCGATTGTCCCCCATACGACACGCGGGTTCCGGTCGTTATTTGTCGAAATACCCGATATAAAGAGATCAAATGGCGAAAATCTGATCTGCCTGAGTGCTTCGCTTACTGGTCCAACCCGTGTTGCATCAATTTCCCCGAGAAATTTTATGGTTATATGGATGATGGAAGGGTCAACAAGATTAAGTCGTGCCCTGCTCTGCCTGATTGCATACTGGACTTCCCCCATCTTCTCCCGAACCTTTGGTGACAGGTCGATTGCCACAAATGCCCTGACTCCTGATGTATCCCTCCTTTCTCCGGTCATGGTGATATCTTCGTGTCCTGCATGGAAATAATTAATTTTTTGTCCCGGAGAACTATCGAACACTTTTTTAAAATTAAGCACTATTGTACGTGAGATAAGGGGGTGATATATTGGTAGATTCACCGCAACTGACCATCTATACACTTGAGTTATGTCCCAACTGCGAACTGTTAAAAGAATATTTAACAGGTCGAATGGTTCCATTCCAGGAGAGGGACATGTCCACGGCCGAGTCAATGACTGAACTCCGAATCAATGGAATATTTGTCAGTGAGGCCCCCGTACTCCAGAACGGTGACCACTTCCTCACATCCATTGAGCTCTTCTCGGGGGGAAAAGTCCGCGAAGATTCCGTCACACAATTACTAGCAGGTGCATAATGCAGAAGCGCGATACCCGCCAGAAGACCCTTGATGGGATATTTATCCCCCTGTTACCACCAGTCCGGACTTCGGACGGGCATATTATTGACTGGGACCGGGAACGGATCGTCCGTCAGATCGTGGAGGAAACCCGTCTCGTAGAGACGTTTTATGGGTACATGAGTGCGGATGAGGACCTTGCCCGGGAGATCGCGCTGTCCGTGGAACGAAGGATCCTGTCGATGGGACTACAATCCCTTTCAGGGCCGCTGATCCGCGAAATCATGAACATCTCGCTCCTTGAACGGGGGCTCATGCAATACAGGAATGTCTGTACAAGGGTAGGTACCCCTGTGTATGATGCGCACCTGATTGACGTGGGGCGGGGATTTGAGGCCAAAGACAATGCCAACCTTCAGGAAAATGCGGAGACCTCTCATAAGAAAAAGGCCGACAAGATCAGCAAGGAACAATATCTCCTGCAGCTGCCGCCCGAACTTGCGGACCATCACCTGAGAGGGGATATTCATATCCACGACCTTGAGTATTTCGGGACACGACCGTTCTGCCAGGACTGGGACCTCCGGTACTTCTTTTACTATGGGCTTATGCCTGACGGGAATGGCACAAAAGCATCAGTAGCAGGCCCGGCAAAGCGCGCGGAAGTTGCCGTACTCCATGCGGTCAAGGCCCTTGGGAGCGCCCAGACGAATTTTGCAGGTGGGCAGGGGTATTATAATTTCCTGACATTCCTGGCACCTTACTTCGAAGGGATGCCTTATAGTGAGATCAGGCAGATGATGCAGATGTTTGTCTACGAGATGACCCAGATGATGGTTGCACGTGGAGGACAACTCGTATTTTCGTCTGTTCAATTATGCCCGGGCGTACCTGCGCTCTGGAAAGACAAGCCATGCGTCTACAAGGGGAAGGTCTGGGATGGAAAGTCCGCGCCTAAACGGACCTACCATGAATTTGAACGTGAAGTGCGACTCCTCTTCAAGGCGCTCATGGAGGTGATGCTTGAAGGGGACTCATGGGGTAAACCGTTTTCCTTCCCGAAACCGGAAATCAGTATCGAACCGGAATTCATGAAGGAGATGACTGAATACAACGAAGCGCACCCGGACCTTCCGAACTACCGTGACCTCTATCTTCTCACGTTTGAACTCGCCTCGAAATTCGGAACTCCCTATTACGATAACCAGATGCCCGGGTACCGCGGAGCAGGAAAAGGCATCTCGTGTTACCAGTGTTGTGCCTACCAGTTCTCCTGCGTTGCGGAAAATGACTCGGATTTTGATAAAAAGTTGTATTTTGAGGAAGGCCGTCATTTTTCGATGGGCTCCTGGCAGGTTGTATCCTTAAACTGCCCCCGTGCTGCGTATAAGGCTGAAGGTGATGATGGGCGGCTCTTTTCGGAACTCCGCCAGATGATGGATGTGGCAGTTGATGTCTTTAATATCAAGCGGCGATGGCTTGAGATTATCCGTGCACACGGGAGGATGCCATTTGCGATGCAGAGGCCAAAAGACCCGACCACCGGAGAACGGGGTGCAATTGCCGTGGACCTCGATGGACTGGTCTACACGATAGGCATTGTCGGCGTAAATGAGATGGTACAGGCCCATACCGGTTCACAACTGCATGAATCGAGAGAAGCATTCAGACTCGCCGTGCGAGCGATGACCGAGATGGAATTCTATGCACGGGAGCTGTCAATTAAACATTCGATGACCATCGCACTCGCAAGGACACCGGCTGAGACCACAGGGCAGCGTTTCGCTGTTTCAGACCTGCTCAACAAGGACTTCCGTGAACTGGCAAAGAACGTTGTCAAGGGCGACCTCGAGGGTTCAATGAAAAGAATAGGGACAACCCGGGACCTCCCCGTCTATTATACGAACGGTACCCATGTAGCACCCGGGGCAAGGATTACACTCACACAGCGCGCGGAGATTGAACATGTCTTCTTCCCGATTGTGGATGGGGGCAATATCTTCCATATCTGGCTGGGTGAATCAAGACCCGATCCCCGTGGCCTGATGGACATGGCGATGAAACTTTGTCACAGCACGCAGATCGGTTATTTCGCCTTTACACGGGATCTTACGGTCTCACTCCGCCAGTTCCATGAGTACGACCGGAAAGAACGGAAAATTACCGAGTGGGCAACGACTGATGCCCATGTGACGGTCTGAATTGTTTTCCCGGTAATCAGGGGACCTATTCAATTGGGTTTACTCGCAGGACCGCCCAATACAAATCTCTCTTTCAGGATTCCGGTGGTTCAATCGGAGTCCGGAAAAGATGGCTTCTTTTTCAGCACGATGTCCATTACCCCGTGCCTGACCATGTAAAAACTGTGGATGATGTCGATACGTGCCGGGAGCGGGATCCGTGCATCGAGGTCGTCGATACATATCCGCACTGAATCCGGGTCAATATCTGCATAAGGGGCATTTTTAATATCAGGTGGCAGTTGTGTGGTAATAAATATCCGTTCATCGGATTCGATGACCTCATACCTGATCTCCCTCTGGTCATGGTGGATACCCTGCAGGAACGGTGGTGGACTGCTGGTCCCACCGGCAATAATCGTACAGCCGATAAACCCCGCATGCTCCCCGTCAGGCAGGTCCTTCATGATATCCTCTACCAGTTTTGCAATGAAACTGAGAAAATCATCATACGGGTTTTCTTTATCGGGCATAGATATCACAGATGCGGTACTGCAAACCGTCCTGCTCGACGATCCCACGGGTGACCAGGCCTTTGACGGCCGGGATGATCTCGACCTCGTCTTTACCCGTCAGATTGGCAAGGTCAGGGAGTGAAAGGTGGTAATGGGAAAGTGCAATGACCAGATCGAGTTCTGTTTCGTTTCGAATGATATTTTTTCCCCGTTTTGCAACTTCATGCACCTGCTCCTCGATGTCATTGTCGAGGTGTCCGACCCTCGAAACGAGCTCGTCCCTTGCCTGGACCATTTTCCGTAGTGTATGCAGGGACCGCCGGAATTTCGTCCCGGCACCACTCTCCCGGGGAGAATCAGATGTATCCTGTTTCTCCAGGCTTACGACGATCCTGATATCGTTAGAAAGAAAATAGTATTTTCGTCGCTTTTCATTTATCCGGAATGCAAGGATCTCTTCCCGCTCCATCAATGAAAGGTGCTCGATGACTGCTTTCGGGGAGAGCGTAAGCCGCTCAGAGATCTCGGTGACGAAACACGGTTTCTCCCGGAGAAGTTCAATAATCCGTCTTCGGTTCCTGTTTCCAAGGATATCCAGAAGACGGGCAACTTCGATGCTGTTCAGCATTAATAACCTGATGTTAGTCCTTTACATATTTAAAATAATCCAATTCTATGGACCATTTCATCCAGATCCTAGGATTTAAAAAATAGTGTTGATCACGTTCAATCATTAATCCGGTAATTGGGTGCTTCATCGGTGATCAGGATATTGTGCGGGTGGCTCTCGAAATGTCCGGCCGGTGTAATCCTGACAAGGCTTGCCTTTTCATGCATCTCACCGATATTCCTCGATCCGGTGTACCCCATGGCGGATTTCAGCCCGCCCACGAGTTGGTAGATGACATCCGCAACATTGCCCACATAAGGGGTAACTCCTTCCACGCCCTCTGGGACAAATTTCGTCCTTCCGATATCCTTTGGCTGGAAGTACCGGTCACTTGATACCCCCGAGCTCATCACGCCGAGGGAACCCATACCACGGTACTGCTTGTACCGCCGTCCCTTAATGGTGATGACCCGCCCCGGGGCTTCATCGGTCCCTGCAAACAGGCTGCCCAACATGACTGAATCTGCCCCTGCGGCAATCGCTTTGGCGACATCGCCGCTGTACCTGACCCCACCGTCAGCAATTACCGGGACATCAGATTGCCGGGCAACATCCGCAACCGCTGCAATAGCGGTAATCTGCGGTACCCCGACCCCGGCGACGATCCGGGTTGTACAGATGGACCCGGGACCAATGCCAACTTTCAGGCCGTTTACATGGTCCACGAGCTCGCGGGCTGCCTGGGCGGTTGCGATATTTCCTGCTACCACGTCAGCTTTTGCACTGGCCTTAATATCCTTTACCGCTGCAACGACTTTCATGTTATGGCCGTGCGCACAGTCCACTACCAGCGCATCTGCCCCCGCCTCATCAAGGAGCATTGCCCTGTTAAAATCGAACGGGCCGACCGCCGCCGCGACACGAAGATTACCTTTCCTGTCCCTCGTCGCTTTTGGGTACTGGCGCTTTTCAAGGATGTCCTGCATGGTGATGATCCCGATCAGATTTCCCTGGTTGTCAACAACCGGCAGGCGCTCGACCTTGTTGGTGTACATGGTCTCAAGCGCCTGGTCCATGGTGATATCGACGTCCGCGGTGATCGGGTCCCTCGTCATGATTGCCTGTATCCGCTCGGTCCCGCGTTTGGATGCGATCGCGCGGACATCGCGCCGGCTTACGATACCGATAATTTTACCGGTGTCGATAACCGGCACCCCGCCAATCCGGTGCTCGTTCATCATGCGTTCCACATCGGCGACGGTTGAATCCGTGCCCACCGTAAGCACCTTCCGCTCAATCAGTTCTTCTGCCTGTTTCACGGCACGGACTTCAAGGACTTCCTGGTCAGCCAGCATATTCCGGTGAATTACGCCGATTCCCCCCTCATGTGCCAGCACGATTGCCATCGTTGATTCGGTGACCGTGTCCATCGCGGCACTGACAAGCGGGACATTGAGGGAAATATTCGTGGAAAACCGTGAGGACACGACGGTCTGGTCAGGATCGGTATAGGACTCCGCAGGCATCAGAAGGACATCATCAAACGTAAGTGCGAGCGTTGCAGCTTCCAGTTTTTCAACAAACATTTACTTCACCATCATCATCAGTTTCTGGACGAGTTCTTCGCGGATCGATGCATTCCGGTCGCCACCGCAGACCATCCCCCGGACCCCGATGATATCGGGATTGATACGTTTCAGCACGGGGATGTCTTCCATTTTCAATGCACCGGCAATTGCGGTACCGATACCCAGGTCATGATTTTTCCAGGTGAAGCGCGTAAGTGAAGCCTCGTCCATAAAATCGAAGGTGCTCTTTCCATCCTTGATCCCGGTGTCGATCATTGCGAGGTCAGCTCCGGCTTCCGCAACGAGGGGAGCCATGTCAAACGGGGAGATGCTCCCGAGTCGCAGGTAATCCGAATATGCTGATATCACGACACGTTTTTCCGGGAACTCATCTTTTACGGCTTTCACAACTGACTCAATCAGGTCTGATGCCTTTTCTATCCCGTCAAACATCAACCCGACTTTTATGTAGTCCGCCCCGGAACAGGCAGCCCCATAGGCGGCCAGGCTCGCACCACCGGGTTTATAATCAAAATCGCCAATCGCTGCACTCACCGGTTTGGTAGAGATGGACTTGATCTCCCTGATCACCCAGGGAAAGTTCGCCCCGAGCGAACCCTCAGATGGTTTTTTTACATCGATGATATCAGCGGCAAGAGACTTCCGTGCTTCCGGAATATCCCGCGGGCTGACCAGTAATTGCATAGAGTTTAATGATCTTTTATCCTAATAGTGATTGCGTTCTGGCATGGAACTTGTTCTCGCAATGGATTTAAAAGATGGGCTCGTTGTCCACGGTGAGCGTGGTGACCGGTT
This sequence comes from Methanomicrobiales archaeon, assembly GCA_037134435.1. GTDB lineage: Archaea > Halobacteriota > Methanomicrobia > Methanomicrobiales > Methanospirillaceae > CAIKOD01. The sequence goes on from JBAXMF010000051.1 coordinate 10,048, forward strand.
GAACTACCGTCCGCTTACCTGGGGTGCCTCACCCGTTGCAGACCCTGAAGAGTTTATTCGTCACATCAGGCCACGGTCGATCTATATCGCCGATCTCGACAGGATCACGGGGGCCGGGTCACATGATGACATCATCACCCGGTGTAACAAGCTGGTCAACCACTGCTATGCGGACAGGGGGTGCCGGGGACCCGAAGACCTGCTCGCCCTCGACCATTTTGAGAATGTGATCGGAACGGAAACCGCTGGTACCGATCTGACCTGGTACAAATCAGGATACCTGAGTATCGACGTGAAAGAAGGTAAGGTAATTCCATCTGGCAGAAACCCGGTCGAATATATCAGATCGGTGAATGAATTATCTTTTGATGGCTGTATCATGCTTGATATTTCCGGGGTTGGCACATCGAAGGGATTGGACCAGGAGTGGCTGGTGCAGATGAGGGAGGCTTTTTTAGGAAGGTTCCTTTGGGGTGGGGGCGTCGCATCGATAGACGACCTTGAACTGCTTGCTAATTCCGGGTTTGACGGTGCGATTATTGCGACTGCTCTTCATTACGGAATCATACCCGTTGAAATGATCAGGAGGGGAATATTCTGTTAATTACGATTGAA
>JBAXMF010000052.1:0-10486 GCA_037134435.1 Methanomicrobiales archaeon
TGATATTTTCAACCCCGTGTGTATCATGTTCAAAACCCGGGAACTGTTTATCGAAGTCCTGCATCGATTTCAGGTACTGAAGCAGGGGCTCTTTTAGTTTCCCTGTCCTCTCCCCCGGGGCCAGGAGCGGGATCCCTGGCGGGTACGGTACAATACCGGTTGCCACGATCCGGTCTCCGGCTTTTGAAACCGGGACCTGCTCCACATCCCCACGAACGAGTTTCTTAAATGCATCGGCGTAACTCGCGCCCGGTACCGGAAGAATCGAGAATGCTTCCTGCAGCAGTTCGCACATCTTGTGTTCTTTCTTGAATTTGTGCATCTCATCGGTCAGACTGGTAAGGGTCATTCCCCTATACCGTTCAGGGTACGCACCCGTAAGATCTGGGAAGATCTCCTCAAGCGGGGTTTTCTCATCATAATGTCGTTTGAACTCGAAGAGCTCGGTAATCAGCGTCCCCCATTTACCCTTCGTAATACCCATTGAGAAAAGGAACAGGATGATGTAGTCACCTGATTTTTCGTTGACAATCCCCCTGGTATCAAGGAATTTGACAACCACTGCTGCCGGTATACCCCATGTACCAAGGGACCCGTCATCGTTTACTCCAGGCATCGTCACGGTGACTTTAATGGGATCGAGCATGCAGTAGTCATCGGGTAATCCCTTGAATCCGTGCCATTTTTCCCCGGGGTGTAAAACCCAGCTGTACGGGTTGTCCCGCAGTGTTTCAATGGATGCATCCGCGAACAGGACTTTTTTCTTCGTTTTTGGATCGGCGACGGTATCCGGCTGCCACATCCCGAACCACCAGTCTTTCGGTTTCCCGGTACCACAAACCTCACGGTTGATACGTGCCATGGTACGCCGGAACCTGATTGCTTCTTCAATAGATTCCGTGGTGAGGACCCGGCCGGAAGCCCCGTCCATCATCTTAGATGAGACATCCAGCGAGGCCATAATAGTATACAGTGGAGAGGTGGAGCTGTGCATCATGAACCCCTCATTAAACCGGGAATGTTCTATGGGGATCCGCCCGTTCCTGACGTGGACCATGGATGCCTGTGACAGGGCAGCCAGAAGTTTATGGGTTGACTGTGTAGCAAAAACAGTAGGTCCTTTGGAATTTTTCGCACCATCACGCATGGCAAACCGTTCACGGTAGAGCGGGTTAAACCTGGCATACCCGTACCAGGCCTCATCGAAATGGATACTGTCCACACTCTTTCCGAGGAGATCCTCAACCTGTGTTGCGTGGTAGCAGAGACCGTCATAGGTCGAATTGGTGATAATCGCATGAACCGGTTTTTTGCTCTCAAGATTTTTCGCCGTCGGACACGCATCGATCTTCGATTTGATCGCTGTAGGTGTCATCTCTTCCGGGGGGATCGGTCCGATGATCCCATAGCGGTTCCGTGTTGGTATCATGAAGACCGCTACTGAATGTGTCATGGTGAGGGCATGTTCTGCAGACTTGTGACAGTTACGATCAACAAGGACAATATCATCCTTTGTCACACGGCCGAAGAATACAATCTTATTTGCCGTGGACGTACCATTTGTCACGAAATAGGTCATATCTGCGCCGAAAACTTTTGCCGCATACCGCTCGGCCTCTCCTAACGGACCGGAGTGATCAAGAAGCGATCCAAGTTCACCCACCGATATCGAGAGGTCAGACCTGAAGAGCTGTTCCCCGAAGAACTTGTAAAATAACCTTCCTGCAGGTGACTTACGGAATGCCGTACCTCCCGCATGTCCGGGTGTGTGCCACGAATATTCAAAATCCTTTGAGAACTTGACCAGGGCACCGAAAAATGGGGGCAAAAGGCTTGCTTTGTACCGGTTTGCTGCAGCGATGATTCGACCCGCAATAAATTCAGGGGTATCGTCCATGATATAGACATACTCATTGACCTCCCTGATCGTATCGACGGTCAGTGCACTTGGCGCCTCACCCGTGGGCTCAGCCATCAGGAATATCGGAATATCTTCGTTACGCTGACGGATCTCGTGGATCAGTTGCTTTGCGTCGGCATTATTTTTCGACCCGGTGCCCCCGAGGGTCCAGCTGATCAGGACACAATCGACTTCAGGAAGGTTTGCATACGCAGACCTGGCATCTTCAAGCGACGCAATCGTGTAAACCTGGATGTCAAAATCAGCAAGCCCATCCACGATCCTTTTTATCGTACGCCCATGGGGTGTATCTTTACCAATTGCATCATCGATAATGACGACGACAAGCTTCTCTTCCGGGTTCATGTATCCCTCCCTATCTCATAAATCAGGAATTCATACTCCCTACAGGGAGATCCCTTTTGCATCCTGCTGTTATGTGATTTCAACAATACCACTCCTGACGGAACATATACGGTGGACCCGCCCGGGTACCACGAATACAGTATAAGGGGCAATGAGTTGACTATCTCTCATTCCGGCAATTCCGAACGGGATCCAGGCCATACGGAACCAAAAGGTGCGGGTCAGCATAAGGTCAGAAATATTCCCGGGAGCCCCATGGGTAATGTTTTACATCAGCCGCATATTTATATGTTATTAAATTTCCGGCCTCGTTCAACTATTTCGTCAGGTATCGGGTCTCAGGGAAATCTGACCGCAGTTTCCTGTCCCTTTGCCAGTACCAAAAATCGGAGAATATGACCAGATATCCACCCGAATTAACGTAACAATCCTACGATACAGGTACAAGGACACCACCACCCCAGACAATTTCTGCTCCTGTTCGTTTAAATCGCCCGTATTTTCCCCCTTTCAGATCAGGTACATAATACAGCCATTTATGACAGTTTATCAGGTTTTACGCGATGAATAAGCCTTTATTTTCCTTCTATCCTTTTCAATGTTCCAGCAATTGGTGCCTCCGTAGAAACCTGCCTATTCCATGGCATATACCACATAATCGACGTACCTCTGCCGACCCTTACCAATCTTGGACCTGCATTTTCCACATCTGAGGTGGAAGGACCCATTTATGATTTAACCATTATTTTGCGTTATAACAACAATTAACGCATAATTTATGCATTTTATATATCCTTTATATGATTAACTGATATGTATGGACACTAAATACGGCGTTCTTTTTATACCCGAATAACATCACTGATTCTGTGTTTTCAGTTCCTCACGTATCCTCCTGTAGGTAATTATCGGAAGGTCGCCCGGGATCAGTTTTTCTCCCATCTCCAGTTCCGTCTTTATCGGCAGCTGTGTTACCACGACCCGCCTGTCCTGGTTGAGTACTTTTTTGGATAACGCCATCAGTAACCGATCCGCGAGTTCCTGTAGCACGGGTACGTTTACGATCCCCTGGTAAACACGCAGGTAAATGACCGTATTCGATTCATCCACCGGCACAAACGCGACAAAAATTCTGGACGGTTTACTGATATAATTCTGCCATATGTTGGGGAATATGAAATGCAGGTGCTGCCTGTTCTCGTCCGGCCGGGGCAACTCTTCCGCCTTTTTCGGGGTCTGGCCTATGTCTTTTTCGTTGTATACCCAGAACTCTATCTGATTGTCTTTGGATAGCGCCACCGGGCCGTTTACAAGGGTTTTATAACCCCTGCCTATAGTATCCGCGTGGACAAAGGGAACATGGACCAGATCAAGCTGGTTCTCAATAGCCCTGGAGTAATGGACGGGCCAATGGTGTACCGATGTACAGTAATGAAATTTATCATCCAGGTTATGGAAACGAGGAATTTCCGGGAGGTTGTCACGCTTGTCGCCCCACCATATGAATATCATACCCTGGGATTCCCTACAGGGATAGGTATCCACCCTGAACTGACCGGGGACCACGGAGGCCCGGCCATTTGCCGGTATCAGGGTTACGTGCCCTGTTTTATCATACCGAAAGCCGTGAAACGGGCAGGCGATCGTATCACCGTGATGTTTTCCGGTCGCAAGCGAAGCACCACGGTGCGCACACTTGTCCTTGAGGCAGACGATCTCATTATTATTGTTTTTCCAGAACACAAGCCTCTCACCGAGCCTTGTTACACCGGTAATCTTCCCGGTCTTTATCTCTCCGGATTCAAGTACTGCATACCATTGGTTTTTTATCATCTGGCACCTTGTTTGGCATAAACTATACCATATTACATGTTTAATCAAGGCAATAGGATACATTCCATTTCTATTTCTCTTGGTGTTACACGGTACCCTGATTCAGAAATTTATAGGGAGTCATTTTGAAATAATGATAAGATGATTCAAGTTTGAAAAACCAACTGATTCCGTGATCTTTGCCTTTCTTTTCACGCTTTTTATTACCGGGTTTTCAGGCATCCCAAAGGGGATGGATAAGCAGATCCTCCTGCCTGTTGCCATGGTCCCGGGGGGTTGACCGCTGCATCCTGATATTTCCATTCAAAGCCCCTGCAACAAGCACTACCCCGTACTGGCGGTTCACTGGCATTGCCCCGATTGGCCTCGATATCAGTACCCTACACCTCGTAGCGTTCCTTTTCTGCTACCTCTCGCACCTTGTCATCAATTTTTCAGCAGCCGGATCCATCGAACAGTCGCTCATGCCGAAGGGCATGGACTGCCGGTTACGGCGGGTCATGGCAGTGACCGGGCCCTCATCGATCGTCGCTGGATTTGCCGGGGACATCGGATGTGGGAACTTGAACTTCTCGATGAATGTCGTCCTCGTAAGTCGCCAGAGTTCCTGGTATCCGCGGGCATGCTCAGGCATCCGTTTTATCATCGTAGCGTTTTCCTCGGCTATTATCTCCACCCTATGGCGATTCCCCTGTCGTAATCGCATGCCTCTTTATCCACCTGCTCGGGGACCGGTTTGATATCGGCCGGACAACGACATGCATAACCCCGGGGCCAAGGGACCTCCACCTTTAATATCCAACCTAGTGCATCAACATCCCCGGAGATCGTTATAATACATGAAGTAGGACCCTGCCACACACCACTTGAAAGGATATTATCCAGGTATTTCCTACGAATCTCTCTATTATTGGAAAATTCAGGTAACTCTTTTTTTCACGGTTTCCAGACAGGAAATAGAATTGGTCCATTGAGTCAGATCCGATTCTCGAAAAGTATATACGGTTCCGGAGAGTCTTACTTCTCATGGACGAAATTCAGCTCATCGCTCAAAAACGAGCTTTTCCAAGCAGGGGAAGGGCCCGGATTCATGAAGACGCCCTCAAGGAACTCGAAATCGAAGAGGGTGCATCGATTGATATCGGCATCATTGATGCAGAAAAATGGATATCGGCAACAGCTTTTGCCGACTCACTTGTTACATCAGGTCATATCCGCCTGAGCGAGGAGGACTTAAAAGCACTAGGGGCGAGTGAAGGCTCCAAGCTCAGGGTCAAAAAAACACCCCCGATGGTCGACCAGATCAAGAGCACCGTCACCGGTGCCGGTGCAAGTGTATCGGCAGGACTTGGTAAGGCAGGAGAATCGATCAAGGGAACATCAACTGAGTCAATCAAGGCAGGCGCTGCCGGGGCTGCTGCAAGTGTAAGTACCGGCCTTGGTAAAGCAGGGCATTCAGTCAGTGCTGCATTCAGCAGCGCGTTCGAGGCAGCAAAAAAGAAACTGAAACCTGCGGATGCAATGACCCTTGACAAGGCACTGAAAGCAAACAATGGAGAGGTCAGGGCAGTCCCGGTCGCTGCCGGTTCCGGTACCCGGGCATTATCCAGCATTATTCTCCCAAAAGGGGTCGTTCTTGCAGCAGTTCAACGCGGCGATACAATACAGACAACTGATCCCTCATTCGTCCTTGTAAGCGGGGACACAGTCTACCTTGTAGGAGAGAGCAGTCTTCTTGATGAGGCCTCCAAGGTAATCGGAGGATAAGATGGACTTGTATGCGCCACCTGACTGGTTCATCATCGCAATGATCCTCCTCTTTGCGCTCCTCTTAATACTCGTCGTAGCCTGGGCAATACGCAAGAGCCATGGCAGCGTCCGAAAAATGGAGATCGAAGTTGAAAAGCAGAAACTCGATCTCCTGGCAAAAGACCTGGACACACGGGCGAAGGAGCACCCGTTCACCAAGCTCAGCACAGATCAGATCCAGTCAATCCGTACTCTTGAAGACGAGAACGAACTGATCGAACTGAATAACTATCACAAGGAGAAAATCGTCGAGGCGAGACTCCGGAAGCTTGAAAACCTCGTACGAGAGGCAAAACTCGAGCGGATGATTCTGAAACTTGACCTCGAAGAGAAGAAGGTGAAATAATGTCAGAATTTGCACAAGGGACAGGAGAAGAGAAACAGTCATTCTGGGGTAACCTGCCGGATGTACAAGGATACCTGGACCAGAAACTACCAACCATGGACAAGTCACTGGATACATACTTTGACAAAAACATGGAGGCAATTATCGAGGAATGGGGCCTGCTTGTAGAGAACGACATTCTTGACCTGCAACGGCGGATCAATAAGGTCACCGCTGACATCAACCAGTTGGACAACAATAAAAAGGTCCTCAGCGAACGGGTGACAAAGTTGGACGCCTTTATCTCAAACCTGGAGGGTAGGTAAGATGATAGACAAGTACATGAATACATACCTGGACCGCCGGATGAAATACCTCATCGAGGAATGGCAGATTGCTACAAAAAATGACGTGGCCGATTTCAGGAACAGGTTGAATGCACTATCCAGTGAAACTGCGAAACTGGCCACCTTCGAGAAGGACACTGATACAAAACTGTCTGCCCTTGAAGCACGTGCGAAGAAACTGGAGGCGAAGAAGAGATGACCCCGCTTGAAATTATCCTGGCAATCGTGGTGATTGTCGTCATCGTCATCGCAATATATTTCTTTTTCCGGGGTGCAAAGGGTAAGATCTCCCTCACGCGACCAGTCGAGAGCCGGGTCGATGAATATCTTGACCGCAGGTTTGAATCAATGGTGACCGAATGGGCACTCGTACGGACGCCGGCAGTCAACCGCTTCAAAGGACTTCATGAGCCGGTACTGGGTCAGAGTGAAGCAAAAGTATTAGAATTACAGGGTTTCGAGAAAGAAATAAACAATTCCCTGTCACGGATGGAGGAACGGCTTGACAATCTGGAAAAAGAACTTGCAAAAACCGGATAAGCCCGAGCCGACGACAGTGAAGAACAATCTCTACCTCGAACTGAGAAAGGAGATTAAACCGCTCCATGAACAGGGGGATCTGCCAACAAAAGTAACGGGAAGTTTCGGGAGGTACTATTGTGATCTCTGCAACGCCACATTTCCCATTGAGGAACTCCGCCAGTGCAGCCTTTGCGGGAAATGGGCATGTAATTCCTGCTTCACCAACGAATATTACATCCGCAATTCCTGGAACGGGGTAATAAAACTCTATATAACTAAAGGAAAGGCGCCGTTCCAAGAATCTTTTCCACCGGATCTATTTTTTTCGACTCTCACAACAGGTCATAAATCGCAGATACGCAATGGGTAGACATTGTGCCCGTTGCATCTCCATTGAACCACGAGTAGGACGGTCACGTCTTGACTGTAATCTGAAACGTTCATGTGAACAGATACACTGAATCTGTCTTTCCCATTCATACGGCCCTTTAACTCCGATGTTTTAAGTCCCATTTCTTTTTTCCAGATGGACAACGGAGTTGGTAATCATTAAGTAGATCAGGAGGTTATACACTCATTTAGGTCTCATATAGAATGATCTGATAATCTACGGGACTCATGGGAGGCTTAACCCCTCCCCCCGGCCCGGGGGATCACATCACAGAAACGGTTACAACTTCACCTGAAAATAAAATGAGTGCAATCGCACACTATCCCTGGTGGATCATCCTGGTCCTAGGGGTTGCAGTACTGATACTCGGTATGGCCTTCCTTACCTGGCCCTACCTTACACTCATGATGGTCGTCACATTTGCCGGTGCATACTGGTTTATCAGTGGTATCTTCAGCCTCGTCAGCATTTTTGTCAACCGCTCACATCTGGAATGGAAACTTTTAATCGGGATTCTCGGGGTCATTGCGGGTTTCGTAATACTGATGTACCCCCTTTTCAGCACCATATTTCTGCCGGCAATGCTCGTAATATTCATAGGGATATGGGGCCTCCTGATTGGCGGATCTCATATCGCCCTCGGTTTTGGAACGAAAGACTGGGGGTCGGTGTTGCTTGGATTGCTTGCAATCATATTCGGCCTCCTGATCATCGCTCACCCCTTGATTACGGTAGCGATGCTCCCCTTCATCTTCGGGGGGTTCGGTATCATCGGCGGGATAATCGCCATTATCTTATCATTCCATATCAGGAATATAGCGATTACATAAGGAAAGGATAATTTAAAAGAGTTCTTTGGTGCGAAGCCCCAGGCAAAATTGGAGATACCTTGCGAGGATTGATTACCTTGTCGTTGAGAAAAAGAATGAATTGTTACCATGGAGTGAATGGTTACCATGATTAGTGATCTGTACGGGGACTATTACAGGTTCCAAAAAGACTGGAAACTTGTCAGGATAGTAGACTGGACCAAGGTAATCATCTCTGTTATCCTCGGTGGCATCGGGATTGGTCTCATTAGTGCCCCGGTTTTTATGGTGTTGCTCCATTCCTGGACCGTCGCATTTGCACTCTCGGTGGCTACCATCAACGCCCTTTTCGGCCTGATCCTGGTGGGCATTGGGAAATGGATATTTGACAGGATCGAAGATCATCTGATACTGGCCTTTGTGTATTATTTTGGCACATTGGTATCGCTGATAATTTTCCTGTTTATTACAGTCTTGTTCTATACCAGGTTTACCTACATCATTGCCGCCTGATATCGGCGGCCAGGGATCACATTTTAAGGAAAAATCCCGGCGGAGATAACAACCCGAAAAGAACAGGACATCTGATAAATAGTGCCCCTTATATCAGAGGATAGTGGACCTGAACTACGATAACCCGGGACATTTCTGACGATGCGGAAGCCCGGGTTTCAATGGAAACCCACAATTGATATCAAGACCCCGGGATCCCTGAGTTTATCCCCGGAAAAGTTATTTTGCCCACGGGAACAGGCCCTTAAAGAAGTCAACCAGTTGTGAAATAAAATCCTTTTTCTGCTGCCCGGCTGCAATGGCATCCACTTCAGCCATCCTCTGTTTTTCGTACTCAAGCCATGCTTTTCCAGTAAGCGTGGGGGTGGGGGTTTTTGTTTTACCCGTACTGACCTGCCCTGAACTTGCGTCCGAACCAGCCACCGACGAGACCTTTGTCCTTACCTGGTAATCATTGATCATGGATCCGGGTAATGTTCCTTCCGGCTGGGTCGTGTCGGAAGATGAACGAACCGTAATAAAATCTACCTTTTTAATGGTTTTCCCGGCACCGGATGAATTGACAGTCAGAGTAACAGTATAGGTCCCGGCCTCTGTATACGTGTGAATCGCATTCTGGGACGTGTCAGTTTTTTTATCCCCGAAGTCCCACCGCCAGGCAACCGGAGACCCCACCGTGGTATCGGTGAGAACTACCGTCAGGGGGGCAGTACCAGACCTTGGGGAACCATCGAATGCTGCAAGAAGATTAGAGGCGGAGGTTGTTGTCGTTGTTGTTGGCGTAGCGGTTGTGGTCGCGGTTGTAGTGGCAGTTGTAGTGGCGGTTGTAGTTACAGCCGAATCCACCATAATGTAATCTTCCCGGGTTGCGGATGCACTGCCCGTCCGGGTAGTGGCGGTCATTCTGACCGTATAGGTCCCTGCGGTTGAATATGTATGGGACGGAGCCTGGGACGTATCTGATGTACCATCCCCAAAGTCCCAGCTCCACGAAACCGGACCCCCCGTAGACATGTCTGCGAACTGGACCGTAAGTGGTGCGGACCCATCTGTAATATCAGCGCTGAACGCTACGACAGGATTCACCGGCAATTGCGTCGTTGTTGTAACGACCGCCGTGGTATGCACCGTTGTGGGAACTGCGGTCTGGGTCGCAGTTACGGTCGTTGTCGCCGAAGAGGTAGCAGGAGCGGTTGTCTGGGTGGCCGATATCGTCGGGGTAATGTTCGCTGCACCCGCTGGAAGCGCAACAATGGCTGCACAGACCAGAAATACAAAAAAAACAACCATGATTGTTCCTGGAGATTTGTTAAATGGGGCCTTATTCAAAAGTATTCCACCGCCTATTGTTAGGTATATAGTACATTTTTCAATTTAAAAACTCCTTTATCCGGACAAAATTTCAAAAAGATCCTATTTAATCCACCCGGACTTGATTTTCCCGCGGACCCGGAAAAAATCATTTAGAGAAAACTTCTAGGCCTCCGAATACCTGTTAAAGGATGATGTGCCAATACTAATAGTATATCAACAGGTGAAAAAAATGGGATTACTAGATAGTATCGGAGGTGGGATGTCAGGGATGCTCAAGACACCCGAAGGACAGGAAATGGCAAAAAAATTCCTCTCTTCGCCAGAGGGACAGAATATGGTTACCAGCTATATCCAGAC
>JBAXMF010000053.1:0-10358 GCA_037134435.1 Methanomicrobiales archaeon
AGGACACGGCAGCCTTGAAACAGCAGCTCCAGGCAGAACAGGCCCGGGCCCAGGCGGACAAGGAAGAATTTTTAAAAAACCTCCATAACGATACAACATACCGTGCGGTAAACCAGTCACTCACGGACCAGGGATATGCAGTCTCGAAAATGGACACTAACCCGCAATCAGGGAATACCGGTACCTTTTCGAGCACATACTCAAAGGCAACCGGGGAACAGGTATCCGTAAGCGGGTCACTCCGGAATGGCACCTCCACGGAGATCACCGAACAGACCACCGCCCCGGTCATCCCCCCGGGACCTTTGGTCCAAAATTCCAGTTACCAGGAATCCGGCAGGGGACTGGAAAACGAAGGATATCAACGGTCAATGACCCGTATTAAAAATACCCCTGCCGGCATCACGGTAAACCAGAGTTACCAGGACGAAGCAGGAAAACAGGCCCACCTCAACGCGACGAGCGCAGGAATGAACGTGACTTCGGTCACGGTGGAGAAAGAGAAGACGTCAGCGGGTTACCTGCTGCCAGTCATCGCGGTTATTATCATTGTCATCCTGGCACTTGCCGGGTACCTGGTCTACCGGAAATACTGCAAACACCGGACCCTGGTTGCTCCTGCACCCATTGCCTATCAGCCGAAGGTCGTGGACTACCGGAAGGAAGCGGAGCTGCTCCTCAGGGAGGCAGAAAAACAGGCCGACAGGCAGCAGTGCCGTGAAGCGTATGGTACTGCCGGCCAGGCACTACGCCTCTTCCTCTCGTACCGGTTTGGGACCGGGGCAGAAATGACAAATACCGAGGTGATCGACCTCGTCACCGGGTCAGGGAGAACGATTTCCGGTATCGGACACCTTCTCGACCGTTGCAGCCTTGTCGAGTTTGCCAAAGCAGAACCTGAACCTGGTGAATTTGTGCAATTTTCAGGGACGATCAGGAATATTTTCCAGGAAGAATAAAATTTTCCAACCAATTATTTCTTTTAAAAAGTGGAAATTCAGGAATAATTGATATACCGTGGCCTGGTCTGGAACGGCCATGCCGCAGGAGCCACGGGTTATTTATTCAGTGAGGTCCCCCAGAGGGAGTTCTCGTACCGCTGGGCCATTTCGGAACCGCGGGTGCAGAACTTCTGGTATTTCATGCCATATTCCGGTGTGACCGGGCAGGTCGGGCACATGCAGCTTTTTGCCTCGGAGATGCACATGAAACTCTTCCCGATTGCACAAAAAAGTCGTTCTTTTGTATTCTTTGCACAATCGTTGTAGGTAGGGCAGGTGGGGCAAATGCATTTCTCTTTGTACATTTCCAGACCTGCTCTCTGCTCTTCTGGCGTCATCTTCTGCCACGCTTCGGCCATCTGTTCAAATTTATCCATGTTGCACCATCTGGGTAATTGTGACACAATATAGATATAATTTTGCCGGGGAATAGTCCCCCATTATTTTCAAAATTGCATTGATCCCACGTATCACTACCAGTCTTTTGATTTCATTTGCAGCCCCGACGAAAGACCTTAAACCGCCAGGAGCAGACTAACTTAGCAGATGGCACAGTTGACCGTCGATATCGGTGGAAGACCGGGGATCGACTGCAGGGGGTTCTGCGAGTACTGCTACTTTAAGCGGGTGAAGGATGTCCCCCCGCTCGGGTGCCAGTACTGCCTGCCTTTCAAAAAAGGCTGTGATTATTGTTCACGGAGCGTGCAGGAGCACTATTCCGGGTTTAAGAGTTTTCGCGACGTCGCCGACGATACCCTTTCCCGCCTTAATGTACTGAACGAGGATATCAGCCGGGTCACCATCAGCGGGGGCGGAGACCCGAGCTGCTACCCGCAATTTAATGAATTAATCGAGCTCCTCTCAAGCATGGAAGCCCCGCTCCATATCGGGTACACGAGCGGTAAAGGGTTTGACTCCCCGGAAACTGCGAAGTTCCTGATCGATAACGGCATGTCAGAACTCTCCTTTACCGTATTTTCAACAGACCCCAAACTCCGGAAACAGTACATGCATGACCCGTCACCTGAAGTCTCATTGAAAATACTCGATGAGCTCTGCGGGGCGATTGATGTCTATGCTGCCGCTGTTGTTCTCCCGGGATTCAACGACGGCTAACGGCTGATGGAGACCTGTCAATGGCTGGAAGACCGTGGTGCAAAGGGCATTATCCTGATGCGGTTCGCAAACTCCCGTGAAAACGGATTGATTCTCGGGAACGAGCCGGTGAAAAAAGGCCAGCGGGTACACACCCCGGAAGAGTTCCGTGACCTGGTGACCGACGTGGCAGGCTGTTTCCGGCAGCTCAAAATCAGCGGTACACCTCTCTGGGACCCCAAAATAGGTTCACCGTTTACGCTCCTGAACGAACCAGACCTCATTGAAAAGCTACCCAGGATCACGAAGAACGCAAGCATTATTACCGGTTCCATCGCAGCCCCCTTCATCAGGGACGTCCTTCTTCAATGCGGGAGCGGGGCATCGGTCGTCCCGGTTAAGAAAGATATTGCCTGCCTGGTTACCATTGAAGATTTGAGAGACCTCGACCTTTCCACGCTTGAAAAGACGGTCATCATACCCGGAAGGGCGTTCGTGCATGACCGGGAAGCGTCGGTCGTCCTCTCGGCAGACGGCATCGATCGGGTGGTCGTCCGGGGACCGGAGATGCTCACCGCCGATGCAGAGACGAGCATGGGGATGACCCGACGCGAGGTCCTCTCTCTCGAACTTGAAGGTTTTGCCGATCTCATCAGGGTAGTCAACCAGTACGGGCAGCCGGGATAAACCCTGGGAGAACCCCGGCGATACTATTATGAACGGAACAGTCCATAGATAAACAGCACTTTTCAGTGTTGGCAGATGTAAATCCGACGTGCCTAATCAATGCACGGCCCTAATATGTGGCTGGGGATTACGGGGAGTCAGCAGTAGCGGCTCTTTTCCCGGATTTACTTATTGCACAGTCAGAGGTGAACTATGGCAAGAATGTATGCGCGAACGAGAGGCCAGTCAGGATCTGTCAGACCATACCGGAAAGAAGCACCGGAATGGTCCAACACCGATGTGGTCGCGATCGAGAAGGTCATTGTTGACCTGAGTAAAGAGGGCGTCTCAACCGCCCGGATAGGCCTGGTCCTCCGTGACCGCTATGGAGTCCCTGATGTGAAACTCGCTACAGGGAAACGGATAGGACAGATTGTAAAGGAAAAAGGGCTGCAGGGACAGATCCCCGAGGACTTAAAGAACCTTATTGTCAAGGCACTCGGGCTCCGCAAGCACCTCGCAGAGAATAAGAAAGATGTGCACAACAAGCGGCAGATGCAATTGACTGAATCAAAAGTCCGGAGACTTGTCAAGTATTATGTCAGCTCCGGTAAGCTGGCGAAGGGCTGGGTATACAAGCCCGAGACCGCAGAAATCCTGCTCTCAAGATAAGCCACATGTCACTGGTAGAAGCAGCCGGACGGGTCGCAGAACACCTGGAACGCCAGGAGTTTGTGGAGGTGTACGCTCACCATGATGCAGATGGCATTACGGCCGCGTCTATCCTCTGCATCGCGATGCTGCGTAAGGACATGAAGTTCCGGCTCAGGGTAGTTGCTGAACTGCCTGAGACGGGGATCACACCTGGGCAGGGAACGCTCCTGTGTGACCTCGGGTCAGGCCGTGAAGACCTGCCCGGGGACGTGATGGTCGTAGACCACCATATCCCGGGGTTTTCCGGGAACTACCATGTAAACCCCCGGCTGTTCGGGATCGACGGGGACCATGAACTGAGTGCATCAGGTACAGCGTACCTGGTTGCCAACGAGATAGGGGACAACCGCGACCTCGCGGGCCTTGCGGTCACGGGGTTTGTCGGCGATGGCCAGGAACTGGCAGGGAAAAACCTCGAGATCTTCAACGAAGCCGTTGCAAACCGGATCATCACGCCCGGGCGGGGCTTGCACCTGCCGGGACGGGACACACCCGAACGGCTTTACATGTCGATCAACCCCTATCTCCCGGGGATCAGCGGGAACCAGCCGGCCGTGGAAGCAATCCTCGACAAGTGCACCGGTGAGGAGGAACTGGACATTTCCCTCCTGCTCTCACTCCTTGTCCTCGAGACCAGCCAGAGGTCCAGTGCAAATGCAGCATACCGGTTGTACGGGGACACCTACAGCCTGGAACGCGAAGTCCTCCCAGACGCCCATACCCTTGCCGCAGTGCTCGATGCATGCGGAAAAGCTGGAAAAGGCGGGCTTGCCGCCTCGATCTGCATGAGGTCGTCCGCAGGGATCGATGAGGCCTGGGAAACCACCCGTTTACACCGGGTGCACGTCGTAGGGGCACTCGATAACGCGTGCAAAACGGCGGGACAGGACGGTTTCTACGAAGTGGAAGACGTTGTGGTGGCCAGTGATGTCGCCGATGCCCTCGCCTATGACTGCACCGATCGGGACCCGGTCATCGTGTATGCATCGTCCGGGGATGCATGTCATATCTCAGCACGGTGCCCGAAAGGGGTTACCCGGGATATCGGCACGATAATCCGGACGATCGCCCGTGCCTGCGGGGGGAAAGGCGGAGGACACCGGCTCAGGGCCGGTGCAACCGTCCCCTGCACGCGGGTTCCGGAGTTCCGGTCAGCATGGCAGGAGGCAATGACCTCATGAGCGAGTTAGCAGTTGAAGGTGTCATCATGACACGGCACGGGCATTCCCCGGAGGTGGCAGGCTCAATCCAGCCTGACAACCTCTCGAGCATGACAACCGGGGTGGAAGACGGATGCGTGAAAACGGTCATCCGGAGCGAAAACCTCAGGTCCGTGATCGCATCAGTCGACGACTACCTGATGAACCTTGGAATAGCGGAGGAGATATGTACGTACGCTTTGCATTAGATGCCGAACTCCTGTTCAGCGCTGACCTCACCCCCGAGGCGGTGGAGGCAGTCGGTGCCCTTGTCGAGGAGTCCAACCGGACGCTGTTCCGGAAAGGAGTACCGCAAGGTGCAGGGGAAGACGAGATCGGCCGTATTGTCAGCTGGTCTGCGACGGGTCCTTTGGTCATGCTCTCGATTGAGAGCGGCCCCTACACCCGTGCACACGACGGGCTGTTCCGGTTCCGGAAGCAGATTGCTCCGACACTCGGCCGGTTCAGGGTAGGGCTCCGTGATATTGTTGTGAAATCATTCAGGATCACGATAAAAGGGGACTACCCAAAGGATGTCCATATCCCGAAACTCCCCTTCATCACGCGGTCGTGCCTCCTTGGCGATACCCTTGAACTCGATCTCAACATGACCGCTGCCGATCTCGAAAACCGTATCCCTGACCGCGTCGTCCGCCTGGTGGAGGAGAAGATCCAGGCATGCACCTACGGTGGCAAGACCGAGCACTGGGAACTCGTCTTTGAGAGCGGTCCGAAACCCCGGTTCTTTGAAGGCGACCCCACCGAAGAGATGATTAAGCGGAACTGGGTCAGGCATGCGTTGTCCCGCGGACAATGGATCCATGCACCCCAGTCAGTCCAGCTCTTCCGGGCGTTCGAACAGATTGTTGTCGAGCAGATCATCAAACCGATGGGATTCGCCGAGATGATCTTCCCGAAACTCGTCCCATGGGAGGTCTGGAAGAAGTCCGGGCATGCAAAAGGAGTCTACCCGGAGATCTACTATGTATGCACACCCAAAACCCGTGACCCTGCTTATTGGGAGGATGTCGGCGACTACTTCAAGGTGACCGGCGAGGTCCCGGTGGAGATGATCCGGGAGAAGATCGACGGGCCGATTGGCGGGCTCTGCTATGCACAGTGCCCCTCGTTCTGGCCGTTCCTGCAGGGGGAGACCCTTGCAAACGACTGCCTCCCGATCCGTATCTTTGACCGGAGCGGGACCTCCCACCGGTACGAGAGTGGTGGGATCCACGGGATCGAACGTGTCGACGAGTTCCACCGGATTGAGATCCTCTGGCTCGGTACCGCTGAACAGACCGTTGAGACCGCAGACCGCCTCCACGAAGCATACCGGCATGTTTTCGAGGACCTCCTCGAACTGGAATGGCGTGCAGCACGGGTAACGCCGTGGTTCATGGCACAGGAAGGGATGATCGAGACAGAGACGGAGAGCAGCTGCGGTTGCGGCTCACGGATAGGTACAACCGATTACGAGGCGTTCCTCCCGTACAACAAGAGCTGGCTCGAGTTCCAGAACGTGAGCATCAACGGGGACAAGTACCCGACAGGGTTCAACGTGAAAATACAGAGTGGCGTGGACTGCTGGTCGGGCTGTTCGGGGATTGGCCTCGAGCGGTGGACCGCTGCGTTCCTCGCACAGAAAGGCCTTGACATTGAGAAGTGGCCGGAAACGGTCTCAAAACTCGTTGGGGAACCAAAAGAACTATTCAGATTCTTATAAAGGTGATATCATGGCAAGAAAGAAACAGATTGGAAGAAGAGTTGAAGGCTGGAAAGCCAAGAGCTGGTACAAGGTGTACACACCCGAGCAGCTCGGAAAATACTACATTGGTGATACCATTGCGAACGACCCGGGGAGCGTGGTCGGGCGTGTCATGCAGACTACCCTCGGGGAAGTCATCAACGACTATTCACGGCAGAATGTGAAAATGCGGTTCCGTATCGCAAGTGTTGCAGGCGATTCAGCCTACACCGAGTTTATCGGCCACGAGGTCACCAAGGACTACCTGCGGTCCCTCGTCAAGCGGCGGACTACCCGTATCGATTCCCACATCCCGTTATCGACCAAGGATGGGAAGAAACTCCTGCTGACCGTCACCTGCTACACGCTCACGAATGCAAACCTCTCGCAGACACATGCGATCAGGGGCATAATGACGAAGTACGTGCTGGAACAGGTAAAAAGCGGGGACCTCAACGCGTTTGTCAACAGTATCGTGACCGGTGAAATTTCACGGGAACTCTTCAAGATGTTGAAAGTGGTCTTCCCGATCCGGCGTGTCGAAGTCATCAAGTCAAAAGTAGAAGTCCCTTCGTTCTCAGCCGCGGCATAAGGGGACCATTGACCAGATCCATGGGGAATACTATTTTCCCCGGGGATTGGGTTTTTTCTAATTTTTGCTTTTTTTCAGGTTCCGGAGCTAACACCTTCCCGCTAAACCCCGGGTGAACCGCAGGCTCACCGGCAGATACCGTACGGTATAATTATCCCCTGCACCCAAACATTCCCATTAATGACAGCACACAAAGTAATTCTCCTGGTGCTGGACGGGGTCTCTGACCGCCCCTGCCCTGAACTCGGCGGAAAGACTCCACTGCAGACCGCACGCACCCCGGTCCTGGACCGCATTGCCAGGGAGGGTATCTGCGGTATCATGGATACCATCGGTCCCGGGATCCGGCCAGGCTCTGACACCGCACACCTTTCCCTGCTCGGTTATCCCCCGGAACAGTACTATACCGGCCGCGGGCCCCTCGAGGCGGAAGGGACCGGTATCCATATGAAACCCGGGATGATCGGGTTCCGCTGCAATTATGCGACCATTGACACGGATGGCAGGGTAACGGACAGGAGAGCAGGACGGATCCACGACACGGAGGCCCTGAGCCAGGCGATCCGGACCCAGGTCGACCTCTCCCGGTTCAACGTTGAATTTGCATTCCGTTCCGGTGCCGGCCACCGTGCAGCCCTGGCCCTTTCAGGGGAGGGACTCGGCGAGTGTGTCTCCTCGAATGACCCGAAAACAGAAGGGGTTGTCCCACCGGAGTTCGAAACACTCCGTGACCGCCCAGGGGATGAAAAGACCGCATTTGTGCTGAATGAATTTATTGCCCAGGCAACACGAGTCCTTTCAGACCACCCGGTCAACAAGGAACGAGTTGCACAGGGTCTTCCCCCGGCAAATATTGTCCTCGTGCGTGGCGGGGGGGAGATGGGATATTTTGAGCCATTTACAGAGCGTTATGGCCTTTCGGGGAGTGTGATATGTGCCGCATCGCTGATCAGCGGTATCGGTAAGGTCGTCGGCCTCCGGCACATCCCGGTCCCGGGTACAACCGGCTCAATCAATTCAGACCTCGATGCAAAAGTTGCTGCTGTCATCAGGGAATTGCAGGAGCAGGACTTTGTGCTGGTCAATATCAAGGGGGCGGACGAGGCAGGCCACGACGGACACGCAAGAGAAAAGGCCGCCTTTATCGAACGGATCGATGCCGCGATTGCACCTCTTGCCGAAGTACCGGACTGCCTGCTGGTCGTGTGTGCAGATCACAGTACCCCCTGCACGATAAAAGACCACAGTGCTGACCCTGTCCCGCTCGTAATCCGGGGTGACGGTGTCAGGGTGGACCGGGTGTGCCATTTTGACGAGTATGCCGCTTCCGAAGGGGGACTACACCGGCTCCACGGGTGTGACCTGATGCCGATCATCGAAGACCTGATCAACAAGGCGCATAAATATGGAGCATAACGAAGGCGGTACTGTTTCAATGAAAGCAGAATTAATTCTTGGGATCGAGGGCTTCCGGTTCGTGGAGCCTACCTTCGCCGACCTGTCCGATGACCTGTGGACAGATATCCTGATCGCGGCGCAGGGTGACCAGGGGCGGCTCCTGGTCGATGAAAAAGATGAACCGATTGCGTTTGCCATCGGGGACGGGTTCCGCTGGAACGTGGGCTCGTTCCTTTCACGAAAACCAAATGCCGCCCTGATTGAACGGTTTGAAGAGACCGCAGGGGAGATCTGGCAGGAGAAACGTGAGGCATGGGCGGAGGCAGTCAGGGAATATTATAGTAATGAGATCATCAAAACGGTCGGGCCTGCACTGGAGGACCAGAACCCGGACAGGCAGGCGATGGTGAACG
The DNA here is from genome assembly GCA_037134435.1 of Methanomicrobiales archaeon. Lineage (GTDB taxonomy): Archaea > Halobacteriota > Methanomicrobia > Methanomicrobiales > Methanospirillaceae > CAIKOD01. The sequence continues at coordinate 8,823 of JBAXMF010000053.1, forward strand.
ATTTACTCAGTTATATCTGGGGAAAAGATGAGCCCAAAAGATGCCTCGACTGCTGCTGCGGGTCAGGTATCGGGGCCGTTGCTTTACGGAAACTGGGGTTCACCCCGCTCTCGTACGATAACGATGCCTCGCTCCTTTCGCGCGGGTTTTCGAAAAAACGCCTGGTCCCTGAACAGACGATGCTGATCGATGCGGCGGTTGCCAGCCAGTATACCGATAACGCCCCGCATGGTCTCGGGCTGATGTTTGGCGAGATCAACAATTTTACCAAGGAACTCTGGGAACAGATCACCATCGAATTGATCGCACTTTCCAGTACCACCCTGATCACCGTTGGCACAGAGACAGAAGCGAAAATTATCGAGGGATGGGTAAAAGCCAGGGGCAGGACGGCGCGAGTCTTTGAAAACAAACGTGACCCGATCTATGACCACTGGGTCCTCGATATCAGGCGAAAACAATAGAGGTCGGCAGTCCCGGATATGAATATTTCAGGCAACACGCCAATTATGGATAAGATGGGAGATAACAACACGTTGTTTATCTTCCTGCCATCACCACGGCTGAAACTCCTCTACCTGACCTACCTCTTTTTCGTGGTCTGGATATTGGTTATGCCGTGCCTTATGGTAATCAGCATCGTATTCCCACCCGTCGCCAGCCTGTCCGTTTCCGTCGCAGCGTTACTGGTCATCCTGCTCGCACTCACCTGGACCAGGAGATACTACCTTTCCATCAGGTACCATTTCACCGCCGGGCAGATCACCCGGTACCACGGGGTCCTGCTTAAAAAAACAACCTGCATTTCCTGTGACCAGGTCCACCGGGTCAGCGCCCGTAAAGGCCCGTTTCAGCGCCTTTTCGGTTTCGCAACAGTCGATCTGCTAATGGCAGATCAGACCATTTCATCCTGCAGCCGGGCCCTTTTGTCAATTGTGGGCGTGGAAAAACCGAAAGAACTGGAGCAGATGATCGATGCCTGCAGGACGGGTAAGGTTGCAGGGTAAGAACTCTTTTTTTCGTTTACATCATAAAAAATGGGAGCCGATAACCGATGAGAGGGGTGTAGTTCCGTGTGTCCCTTTTCCACCCAGTTAGGATAACCATCAGGCAAAGCGGTTTTTTTGCATATATTATTCCGACGGTTGACCCCATTGACCCAACCCGGGCCATAAATTTGTAAGCGGCAATCCAGGCAGGATACTTTAGCCCACTGGAAGGTCGGTAATACAATTTGCCTGGGGTGAAGAATTGGTCCCTGTTCAATGGTTGGGAGAGACCAAAGTTTAATGTATTTGCACCACCATTTAACAAAGACACGATTCCGGGTATCGTCCAATAATCCGGAACAGCCTGCCGGGAAATATTATGCAGGAATCACGCCGACGGGGGAAGAATACCCCTCGCGGGTAATTTGGCGCCGGGAGAATATACTGATGCCAATACAGGGTCTGGATGATTCACGTTTCCGTGGTGACAGCCCATTACGAAAAGGCCCTTTACCGTAACGTGGGTAATTTCCCCCTACAGCCCCAG
>JBAXMF010000054.1:0-10269 GCA_037134435.1 Methanomicrobiales archaeon
CGGGGGAGGAAACAGCGGGGGTGGGCGATGCGCCGGGGGAGCCGGTGGGGGGTGTCCTCGATTATCGCCTCCATAAAGAGGTGGATGATGTGCCAGAGCCCCCCGGTGTGGTCGAAATGCCCATGCGAGAGGACGATGTAGTCAAGATCGAGGAGGTCGATCTTCATCTTCTGCGCATTTTTCACGACGGCGTCAGAGTATCCTGTATCGAACAGCACCTGCTTCCCGTCAGCCTCGATGTACGCGGAAAAGCCGTGCTCCGCGATAAACATCCGGTCAAAGAGTGCGGTATTGTCTATGAGAATTGTAACATTCATTCAGGAATCCCCGTTGCTCATATTTTCCGGTAAGATTGCATAAAAAACTCCACGAGTCCCCCACTGCGAAGTGACCAATCCTTCCCGTTCAAGCACACCGAGAATTTTTACCACTTCACCTCCGCTCCGACCGGTCGTGTTGACAAGGTCTTCCACGGTGGATGGTCTCCGGCAGAGGGTTGCCTGGATAAGCTCGAGTACTTCTGTCATTGCCATTGTTCCCAGGGAAACAGGTGGTTTCCGACAGACAATTTCGATACCTGTTCGTCCCAGCACGTCACTAACCTGTTCAAGTTCGGCATCCGTGGCCGCCCGGACCCATCCCTCGGCGGGAGGGCGGTCAAGGGTATTCAACTGGATGCGGTCCGGACTGATCCGTTCAATTGCCGCTTTCAGCCCTTCCAGTTCCGTTGTTGTGGTATTCATGCTGGGGATGATGAACACTTCGAGCCAGAGGGCACCGGCATATTGTTCCCGGAACTGCTCCATCCCTTCGATAATAGCATCGATCCTGAGTAATGGGTGGGGGCGGTGGATGCACTCAAAGGTTGGTTGGAACACCGATGTCAGGGTCGGTATCACCCGATCGGCGGGGAGAAGTTCTGCCCGTACCATAACGTCGGTCAGGAGGCTCCCGTTTGTAAGGACACTAAGGGTATATTCAGGATACTCCCGTTTTACAAAAGTGATCACCCTCCCCAGTGACAAGGAGAGTGTCGGCTCACCGGAACCGGCCAGCGTGATAGAATCGAGATGGGGATGGGGTGCGAGCACATCGCGGAGTTCGGCGATCACATTTTCAGCGGGAAAAAAGTATTGCCGTGTGACGGTCTTAACGGTAGTGGCTCCACATTCGCAATAGACGCAGTCGTAGGAGCAGGTCTTGAATGGGATAAGATCAATCCCAAGCGAAAGTCCAAGCCTTCGGGAGAGGACCGGTCCGAAGATGTGCTTTGGGGTCATCAGGGATATCCGGCTATCCCGCTGCGTTCCCGGAAAAAACCATGGCCACTACCGTATCCTTTCCACTGCACAGTGACTATTCACCGCCGGGATTACCAAGAGGCGGGTCGTCGGTGCCCAATGTCAGGGTTGTGCCTTTGATGCCCGATACCTTCGGGCAGACACCCGTATTCCGAAGCGGGCAGATCCCCTTCTGCCTGAGAAGGCATCCTCCAATTTCAAGTGCTTTGCCATGAACGAGAGCATCAGCGATTTTGCGATGTGCCTCATGGATATCCCGCCAGACTGTCTTCCGTGAAATTCCAAGGGATGCTGCCGCCATCTCCTGCTCAAGGCCCTGCAGGTCGATCAGGTCCAGGACCGCCAGCTCTTCGGGGAGTAGTGAAATGCTTTCCTCGTTGTTGTCCGGGCCGCATCGTGGTGCATAGCACCGTGCAGATGGTGAGCCATCAATTGACCGGTTCATCCGGGGTCTTCCCCTCCGGCGGCAGCACTCCCCCTTATTTCCGCTGGTCTCTATAGTTCCTCAACTCCTGTTCAAGATTGCACTCCAGTATTTGAATGGCTTGTGTGGCGGGAGATGCATGTGCACAGGTGACAGGTACTCCGTTTCGGACCGATTCAATGACCACTGGATCAAAGGGGATCTTACCGATTATGGGTATATTCTCATCGCTGCACCAGATCTCTATTGCTTTTGTAAGTGACTGTTCCAGGTCGAACCTGTTGATGGCAACAAGGACCCGTGGACGGAACTGCCTGCAGACCTCCACCACCCGTTTGAGGTCATGGAGCCCTGAAACGCTCGGCTCGGTGACAATCAGCACAATATCCACGCCGCTGATCGTGGAGATGAGTGGACATCCGGTCCCGGGCGGACCATCGATCAGGAACAGGTCGCAAACCCGGTCCTGTTCCATTGCAGTTTTTTTCACCGCATGGACGAGCAGACCTGAGTTGCCTGCGCCCGGCACAAGCCTTGCATGCACGAGGTGCCCCTTTTCCGTGTCTGAATACATCACTTCGCCGGTTTGTCGTGGTTGCATGGTGATGGCGATGGGACAGACATGGACGCACACGGCACACCCTTCGCAACGGAGCGGGTTTACCCGGTATATAATCCCGTCATGTTCAATTGCATGAAATCGGCAGTGCTCCCTGCATTCCCCGCATAGGTTGCAGCAGGCGGTATCGATTACCGCGGTTTTCATTCCTGTAAATGGTTCTGTCCGGATGAGTTTAGGGGAAAGGAGGAGCTCAAGGTTTGCCGCGTCCACATCGCAGTCTGCAAGCACGATGCTACCGGGAAGCAACTGTGCCAACGCAGCGGTGATCATCGTCTTTCCTGTCCCCCCCTTACCACTGATAACGGCGATCCGGATCATTTAGTTCCCCTTGCAGAGTGCTCTGCATTTCATGAAAAGAGCGGTAAATGCATTCTGCCATGTTGGTTGTACCTGGCAGAGGAGGTCTCCCCTGCTCTGGATAGCTGCAATTTCGCGGTCAAAAGGAATGGTCATCAAAATTTCAAGGCCAAGGTCTTTGCAGAATTCGAGGGTTGCCTGGTCCTTTCCATCACTCCGGTTGATGACGATTCCAGCGGGGACACCCAGCCTGCGAGCCACGTCTACGGCGAGCCGGAGGTCGTGCAGGCCAAATGGCGTTGATTCCGTAACAAGGATACATACATCACAACCGTCCAGTGTTTCGACGACCGGACAGGAAGTACCCGGTGCCGAGTCGCAGATCACAAGGGGGTCTCCCGCTGCCACCTTTTTTGCTGCCCTGATAACCGATACTGCATGAGGGTTCCCTGTGTTCAGCATTCCGGAAATAAGTTTCAGATTGGGCAAAGGCGTGGAAATTGCCACGGTCCCTATCCGTTTTGGCTCTTCATGGATGATGTTGTTAGGACAGACCAGCATACATCCTCCGCAGGAGTGGCAGAGCTCGGGAAAGAAAAGGACCTTGTTGGGAAGCACTGTTATTGCGCCATACTGGCAGAACTCACCACACAGCCCGCAGTGCTGGCAGGTATTTTCATCGATAACCGGCACGGGTACGGTAACTTCGGTTATCGTGGCAGGAGTTGGAAAGAAAAGGTGGAGGTTCGGCTCCTCAACATCGCAGTCAACGAGTGTAACAAAAATGGTCCGGGAAAGCGTGAAGGCGAGATTTGCAGCCACCATACTCTTCCCGGTACCACCTTTACCGCTTGCAATGGCGAGTTTCATGTTTTATCCCCGTGTGAGCTCATCCGTATTCTCCTTCCGATGTCAGCTCCCCTGCATTTCCATATTATGAGCGTACAAGGGTATTTTTCGTGAACTGGTCGAATGCGTTCTTCACCGATCCGCCGGCGTTGTACGTGTACATCGCAATCCCTGCGGCAGCGAGCACTTCCTTTGCGTTCCCCCCTACCTGTCCGCTGACCAGTGCCTTGACATTGTTTGCGATGAGAACCTGCGCTGCCTTGGGACCTACGCCGCCACCGCCATCGGCATAGGGGTTCTTGATCGCTTCAAAGGACCCATCCTCACTTTCAACAACGATAAAATACGGTGCACGCCCGAACCGGTCCTCTGATAGGGATTCGAGGGTTGCACCCTGTGCGGTAAAACAAATTTTCATGATCTCAACCTTTGATTATTACTCATATGCGCACATTAATTTAAACTATTGTATCATACACATGAATTCTAAAAACCCCTGGAAACAACAGATACCCCAGTGCCCTCTTGAGACCCCCCAACCATAACGTTCAGCAGGGGTATTTTGAACCTAGAAGATTGCTATGGTTTTGATATGATTAACACGGGTTAATTTGTGGTATAATCAACGTTTAAAAAAGGAAGTTATTTTCTACAGTTTTAATACATGAAATAAGGTCCATACATCGAAGTATGGGTTGGTACTTTCCAGTATGTCGTGAGGAAATAAGGTTCGGTATTCGAAGTATGGGTTGGCACTTTCCAGCTTGGCGTGAGGAAATAAGGTTCGGTATTCGACGTATAGGTTGGTACTGTCCAGTTTGAATACAAGAAATAAGGGTCTGTATTCGATGAATAGGTTGGCACTTTCCAGTCTGGCGTGAGGAAACCAGGTTCAAACATCGGTGAATAGGTTGGCACTTTCCAGTCTGGCGCGAGGAAACCAGGTTCAAACATCGGTGAATAGGTTGGCACTTTCCAGTCTGGCGAGAAGAAATCAGGATCTGTTCCTGCACCCGGGCTCCAACTATCCGTGGCAGCAGCCACTAGCGATATACCCCCGACCATTCCAAAAACAAGGAGGGAGATTATCAGTAATAGTTTCATACGTTTTATGTTCATAGCCTTCAATACACTCCTATGAATTAAATATCTTCTCCTGTTGACAGCCCCGGAGATCGAATAAAAAGCTGAATATGCTGCCGGATTGCCAATCTAATGTCAAAGGGCTTCGTAATGGGGCCCATAGGTGAGATGCATGTTCAATGGAACTAAAAAAACCCTGTACATAACAGTTGCCCCGGTATAAGACCCGATAATTGGTGTTTGGAAGTGTACTCCATCGGTTCTAATGGTACTGTTGATAATAGATATCGGCTCTATGCTGATGGTACGTGGGCCTCCCGTGATTCTTGTTAGTCTTCACCAGAAATTGATTATTCTCGTGGTACATGGGAAAACTAAGGTGGTAATTCCTACTTAGTAACTGGCGTTGATAAGATTACGGGGTAGATCATATATGAACAGCACGAAATGCCCTCGGACAGGGTGCGACATTCCAGCAGGTGGATGGTGTGCGCCTGCTTTACGTTTACGCGGCCGGGCACGTCTCCACTATGATGGAGAGTACCAGGAGGATGTGTCGTATGCAGGAAAATAATACTGTTTCAGGAGTGAATCTTACTATGCAAACACCCAAAGAGAATCCCGAATCTTTTACCTATGTACCGATTGGAACCGTTCATTCCCCCTTTACCGATATTGCCGGCATGCCTATCCAGCCCACCGGGGCCCGGGACGTACGTGGCACTATCGAGATCCGCCCTGAATTTGCGGCAGGGCTTAAGGACCTGGAGGGTTTTTCCCGTATCATCCTCATTTATGCATTCCATCGGTGTCACGGCTACTCCCTTGAGGTAAAACCATTCCTTGATCCCATGCCCCGTGGGATATTTGCAACACGGGCACCAAAGCGGCCGAATGCGATTGGACTTTCGATTGTCCGTCTTTCTGGTGTTCAGGGGAACACGATTGAGATTGAGGATGTGGACCTGCTCGATGGAACCCCGCTTCTGGATATCAAACCCTATGTGCCCGCTTTTGACTCGTACTGTGAGGAAAAGGCAGGCTGGTTCGATGCGGTTTCACATCATGCGACCTCGGTAAAGTCAGATGAACGGTTTCGTTAGGCCATCATTTCAGTGGAGTCGTAAGGATCGTATCAATCGCGTCTTTCACCAAGCCTGGGCCCTTGTACATATGGAGCAGAATACCTGCTCCCTTTAAAAGATCCCTTGCGTTATTGCTAATCTCCCCGGTAATCACTTCTTCAAGTCCATAACTTTTCAGTAACTATACCGTATTCTGACCAATTCTGGCATCATTGAGGACAAATCCATTCTTTCCGGCCCGTGGTCGCTATGGTCAGGGCTTATTCTGCTTCCCGGGGGTATCCTGGTTATTACCGGAGTGATCAGCACCTGGCCAATGTACACTATTCTCAGTTTAACCATTGCGGAAATCCTGTAAATTTTTCCCAAAGTGCTTTTAGCGATATTTGTGTTTCAGCGTGTCTGAAATCAGATGCATTTTTACCCGTTCGTTGTTCGATTGCCGGAAGTACCATATGTTACACACAGATCCGCTGTAATTGCTATTGCCCCCGGTTTTTGCCTGAATGTATTTATTAATGGGATGCGCCAAAGATTGCCTTACAGGCACCCCCTCTGATATCGGTGCCAGGAGTGAAGCACCATGCAGGAAGTAATTAAGAAAATGATCACTGAAGCGATGGCTGCCCAGCACGCCGACGTGAACCAGATAAAAAAGAAACGCGGGCAGAATTTCGTTATCGATGACACGAAAGTCTATGTTGACGCCGTTAAAGGCATGAAGCCCGTCGGGGACCAGTGCAAGGCAGTCTTTGCCCTGCACACCGATTCGGTAAATGCCCATTACACCATTTTGAAGGGTCTGACGAACACCATCCGTCCCGAAGACGATCCCTATGTCGAGCACTACCAGACGCCGGTCATCCTGGAGATGCTGTACGATGCAGACCCGAAGTTCCGTAAAAGCGTGGATTTGTTCATCAAGGCGATCGGGAAAGCCGAAGCCCTGATCGGGAAGGAATCGGCCCGGCGGTATGCGGGATTTTACGGCCCCACCTGTGTCGTAGACTTCGCCCTGATCCCGGGGAGCAGCAGCAACATCGTCAACCAGATCCTCAAAACCACGGATATTCCTGTTGCACACAAGCAGGCGATCCTTGCCGCGAAATCGTGGGGCATGAACACCTCGTACGGTATCGGTGATGTTTTCGCTCACGCGGTCGAGGGAGGTGCCACGCTTGCAGACGCGGTAAAGAAGGAAGTCGCGATTGTCCAGTCCATCTACGACACACCGGTCGATGCCCAGGCAAAACTCATGGACAGTGTGGGCCAGTCCTCGTTCGACTGCCGGAAGTACATGAAAGACTACCGCACGATGATGCAGGGTGCGGTGAAAGCTTCCCTTGACGAGGGGGTCCACTACGGCAACATCGTTACCGTACCGGCCTACTGTGTTGGGGACATTGCCCACCACATCTCGCAATCAACGTACAACATGTGCAAGGACGACGTAATCATGGCCGTTATCGAAGCGGTGACTGAGGTCATGGACAAGACCCTGCACGCAGCGGCCCCGAAGATGAAGACTGAGAATGAAGTGCTTTCGGTAGCGACCGGAGCATCGGCAAGCGCTGCGGAATATATCCTTGAACTCGACGGGTTCAACGCAATCATGGTTGTGGACATGCTGACCAAGCGTTACCACAATTATGTCCAGCTCTACCCAAAGCGGGGGGCAGCCATCGAGCTCCATAACTGCGACTTCATGGATATGATCTACCGGGGTTGGAAGATGGTCGACAAGGCGCGAAGGATGCAGAGCAGCGAATCGGGGCTCGTGAAGCCGAAAGTGGGTGGGTTCGATGTCGATCTCTCACCCGTTCTCAAGAACGAGGTGCTGGCAAACCCGCAGCGGTACGCGTACCCGGCCTGTGCGATGACCGTCCGGTTCTCGGCCATGATGCGCCTCTCCGACTACCCGTGCCTGCTGACAAGCGAGCCGGTTACGGCAACCCTGATGACCAACATCATTGCCCTGCACAAGGAAGTTGCAGCGGCTCCTGCCCGGATTTGCAAGGATTGTGCATCGGCCGCACTGATGGATTTCCGGCACTGCTCCTGCCAATGGAAGGAAGCGGTCTGATCCCGGTGCCGGAACAGATGAGTTGAATCATGAAGTGCTACGTATGTGCAAAAGAGGGTGAAGAGAGCGACGCCGTAGCGGTATGCGTTGCATGCGGCATGGGGACGTGCATGAAGCACACGATCCGGAAAGAAGTCGATGTCTGGGAGGGCGGGTACCCGCTTCCCTCCCGCAAACTGCCAAAGAAGATGCCTCGTATGCTCTGCCCGGACTGCAATGCTGCGTACGGGGATGGTAAGTGATGGCTTCGCTCGCTAATCGCAGTATTGCTGAGGGTGTCGGAACAGCTCTTCTCGTGTATTTCGGTGCCGGAGCAGCGTCCATCACGCTGATGATCGCACACGGGACAAAACCGGCAACCCCCTTCAATATCGGGATTGGCCAGCTCGGCGGGCTCGGGGACTGGTTTGCGATCGGGATCACGTTCGGTATCGTCATTGCCGCCGTCATCTATGCACTCGGCCGGGTATCCGGTGCATCCCTCAACCTGGCCCGGACGTTCGGACCGTATACGTGATAGACTTCCTTTCCGGTGGTCCAAATCTCTGGGTTTTCTTCCCGATCTATATCATCGGGTCGGTCATCGGAGCAATAGGAGCCGCAGTCTTCTACGGTCGGAATACGGTGGAGTGAGTGCAGTTAATTATCCCTTTTTACGGTTCTGGTCAATCTCCAAGTCTTTTTCCGGCATTTAACCATTTTCCGCTGTTTCGTTCCTTCGACATCTCGCGGAGAATTCATTCAACAAACTCATTTGTTATGAAGCGTAGTTTTTACGCATATGAGCGTAAATAGATCGTGCATATGAAAATTCATGATGAATACCGATGTCATTCCCCGGCACCTCTACTCAGTATCGGGGTGCATGTGGTCACGATGGCGGCTATAAATTCATCCTCATCATCAGGATATGGTGATTATAGACGGTGCCAAATCAGGGTGGGTGAATGAGCGTGAAGGCAGAAGAACAACCGGTAATTCCAACCGAAACGTCAGATCTTCTACCCCTTGTCTCCGTGCTCAGGAATGAAGGGTACAGGCTCTTTGCGATCAGCACGACCAAACTCGGTGAGATATTCCAGGTGGACTACTCGTTTGACCGGAACTTTTTATTCAGGACGCTAAGACTGCTTATTCCAACCGAGGCAGCGATCCCTAGTATCACCGGGATTTATTGGGCTGCGTTCCCGTATGAGAACGAGATGCATGACCTCTTTGGGATTACCGTCACGGGCATTGCTCTTGATTTCAACGGCACTTTCTTCCGGACCGCTATCAAATACCCGTTCAGTGTAAATACCGACCGCAAGGAGGACGACTCATGTCCCGGCGAATAATCATCCCATTCGGGCCACAGCACCCGGTGCTACCGGAACCTATCCACCTCGACCTCGTCCTTGAGGATGAAATAGTGGTTGAGGCAATTCCCTCTATAGGGTATGTCCACCGTGGGTTGGAAAAACTGGTAGAAAAACGTGAATTCCCTGAATATGTCTATGTTGCAGAACGGATATGCGGTATTTGTAGCTTTATCCATGGCAGTACGTATGTGACGGCAATTGAGACGGTTATGGGTATTGATGTCCCCGAGCGGGCCCTGTATCTTCGAACCATATGGTCTGAATATTCGAGGATGCACTCTCATCTCCTCTGGCTCGGTTTGTTTGCAGATTCCCTTGGATTTGAAAACCTCTTTATGCAGTCGTGGCGATTGCGTGAACATATCCTTGATGACCTTGAGGCAACGACAGGAGGACGTGTTATCCAGGGGGCGTGCAAGATTGGAGGTGTCCGAAGGGATATTGAAAGTAAGAAACTCGACGAGATGGTCACGGGTCTAAAAGATTTGGGGACTGAAATAAGGGAATTGAACAATGTTTTTTTCAATGACAATTCGGTCCGGCACCGTACGAAAGGGATTGGGATAATTCCGGAAAAGGAGGCCTATGAACTTGGTGCAGTCGGTCCGACAGGGCGTGGAAGTGGCATTGCAGAGGATGCCCGAATGCTTGGGTATGCCGCCTATGACAAGATCGATTTTGAGCCCGTGGTTGAAACAAGTGGAGATTGTTATGCCCGCTGTGTTGTCCGGGGAAAGGAACTGCTAACTTCGATTGATATTATCACAAAGGCGGTAGATAAGATTCCCGATGGGCCGGTTGAAGTTAAAATAACCGGTACACCCAATGGTGAGTGCTGGGCACGGGCAGAACAACCCCGTGGTGAAGTGATGCATTATGTAAAGGGAAACGGGACCCGTCATCTGCTCCGGCACAGGGTCAGGACACCGACATTTGCAAATATTCCGTTCCTCGTAAAAGCGCTGAAAGGATGCGAACTTGCGGATGTGCCGGTAATTGTGCTATCGATAGATCCATGTATTGGATGTGCAGAGCGATAAAATCAGGAATGGTTCCTGTTTTTTCCCTCCGGGATTTGGGTCTTTTCTGCCTATTCAATAATCAGCTCATTCACTCTCTATTGACGCCAGCACGTCAGCGGTCTTCCCGATCTCTATAATCTTT
>JBAXMF010000055.1:0-10191 GCA_037134435.1 Methanomicrobiales archaeon
GGTCTTGGAAAAACCACCTTAATCTTTTATGAGCAAAACGCCAAATATTGCGAGGAAAATTCCTATAATAATCGCGATAAGCCCCACGATACCTTTCACGACGAAGATGAATTCCGGAAGGAATATGACGATACCATAGATGCCAAGGCCGATCAATATCAGGCCGGCCAGTAATGCTGCAATACCCATTTTATCCATAATGTACCAAACTCCATTCTATATGGTCTTTAATCTTAAAAAACATAAGCCCCGGAAAAGGTGCCCGTTGATTTTATCCCTGTTTCTTGTCCCGGGATCCCTCATGCGGGACTGTTACGGTACATCAATAATCTGGCGGACAATTTTACTCCCTTGAATTTCCCCCCGGGATTCTGGTCTTTGCAATCAGATCGATCTCTTAGGGGTGTTCAGTGGGGCTGGCCGGGGCCCCGGTCATACCTCAATCATCAGGGGGGATAATTGTGAGCAGGAGCGGGATGACCAGGGGGACGACCTGCCATGCGATCTCTTTTACCTGTTGCCTGTCCAGCTCGAAGAAGTCTGTGTCAATTGCCGTTGAGGCCCTGATCAGAGTGCGCCAGGGAATCTCCTGATATTTTTCCCTGGTCTTTGCATCGACCCGTTGAGCAGAAACGATCAGCCACCGGACGTTGTAGCTGAGTGCGTGGAATGCCATCTCGTCAATGTCAACAATTTCCGGGGGACTGCTCCCTGTGATCTTTTCGATTTTCCGGGCACAAATGAGCATATCGAGGAGGTAGGACATCTGGCGGAGTACCGGGGGTCTGCCAGAAAGCATCCCTTTCCTGCGGATGTAGTTCTCACTCTGCTCAACGGAACGGCGGTCTGCAAGATCGACCTTCCTGCCAAAGAGTGATTCAAGTTCCTCCCTCATGGTGTCCAGGTCAAAAAACGAGGTGCGCTTCGAATGGTCAAACTCTACCATGACATCTACATCACTGTCAGGCCGGAAATCATCCCGCATGATGGAACCGTAGAACCGGAAGGTGCAGACATTCCATTTCCTGCAGAATTCCTGTATGACCTCTTCCGACAGGGGGAGATGCCTGTTTTCGATATGGATCCCGGGTTCCTGCACGCCACGTTCGTTGTCCTGTGTTTTCATCGGGCCTGGTTCTTCGTGCAAGGGATCAATTCCTGGGCGCTTCCGGCCGCTTTCTGACTATTCTCTTATGTACCCGGTACAACGGATACTGGACACCGGATGGCAAAGCACGGGCCCCCCGGGCCCGAAGTCCCGGGGCTCCAGGGATTTTTTTAAATTTTGATCCGCTGATCCCTTTGCCCGTCACTATTGCCGTGCAGTAATTTCTGGCAAACAATGATAATATACCATGGTTGATTACTCATCAGCCCCAATTGGCGGGCCGGAGTTATTACAATGAAGAACACAGCCGCATCACTTGCAAACAAAGAGAATATCGAACGGTGGAAAGCAGTTATTGAACTTGAAAAATTCGGGCAGCCGGCAGCTGATTACCTGATCCCGGCACTGAAGGATGATGACCGCTGGGTCAGGTACCTTGCGGCGGATGCACTGGCGAACATCGGTGCATCCCAGTCGGTGACCCCGCTGATCGTACTCCTAAAAGACCCGGACCAGGACGTCCGCTTTGCCGCTGCAGCAGCACTTGGGAAGATAGGGGACAGAAAGGCACTGCCCGGACTGGAACATGTGCTGAAAACCGATAACGCGTATGTCCGGATCGCGGCGGAAGAAGCGATTGAGAGAATTTCACCGGTCTGATTGAATGGTGTAATCCCTTCTGGGGGATCTTAACAGACCGGACAGGAATATCGTTTTTTAATTTTCGCCGTTATTATCTCCTTGTTTTCAGGCTGGCTTCGCTTGAATGGACGCCTGGTTTTTGGAATGGATCTATCGGGTGGCTGTTCGCCTGGACAAGAAAAGCTGGCCTGTGCTCCCTATCTCCCTCTCGGAAAAGCATTCCATTGAGACCCGCTGCCCGGTCTTTCTGCGGGTATTATTTCGCCGTCCTGCACTCATCCACCGATTAGGCTATTCCCGGGTCACGAAGTCCGGGGTATCACCGGGACCGGGCACACCTCTGCCGGGATTGCCGATGATCTCAGTAAAAAAACCTGGGAAATCCGGCAGGTTAAGATCACCACACTAATTTTGGCCCATTTCGGTGGTAACACACCGGATGCAAACCACGACAAGGCCTAAATCCTCCGCACACCCGTCAGGCACTCTACTCCCGTTGTGGACTGGCACCCGAAAACGACACTGTTTCGTTGGTGCTCCTTCACAGGAAACCACATTGATTGATTCCCGATCTCATGGAAAGCCTGATTAGGCCACCTTTAACCTGGTCATTTGTCTTCCTGAAAACCTGGATGGTCTGATATCCTGGTGTCACGGCGAATAGTTTTAAAAAATTGCCGGGACCATTGAGATACCATTGAGATACTATGAAGACACAACCTCCTGTCTGAAGCTCAGTCGATACCCATGACCTACAGCATTTCCCTCATCTCAACACAGGAAAACGAGACCCTGTCGGAGCGGTATCTCCAGAAGGTCCGCTATGAGATCAAATCCGAGATCTATGGCTGCTGCATAAAACTCCTCTGCGATGACCATACCCTCCGGGATACCTGGGAAGAGAACTTTTACTCCATGTCACAAAATGTCCGTTCGCATGGCAGGCTTTTTGTGTTTACTGACCCGTCATACCCTCCCGATACCGTGTTGTTTGACCCGCATGCAAAAACCATTTTTCTGCTCAATATCCACTATTATGGCTGGATAAAATCCATTGCCCTCAGCCTCACCGGGGATATTCTTGAAGATGAACATGGCATCTGGTCCGTGCATGGGGCGTGTATCGATATCGGTGGGAAAGGGCTTGCCCTGGTCGGTCCGCCCGGGTGCGGAAAAACCACCCAGACCTACGGGCTGCTGACGAACCCGCGTACCCGCGTGATATCGGATGACTGGTTCTTCTTCCGGGTGTATGGGGATGATATCCTTAGTTTTGGGTCGGAAAAGAATTTTTACATCCAGCAAGACCTTGCAACCATCTGGAAAGAGTTTGGGGGCCTGGTCCCCGACCATGCCTATGATCCTGATGGGAGGGCGGTCGCTGATGTGCGGTGGGTCATCGGAAAAGGGAGGATCCTACCCCTGACGACTATCAATACGCTCATCGTCCTCAAACGGGACCCGGCAGATCCGAACGTGGCACAGACACTCGATCCTAAAACTGCTCTGAAACTCTTCAGCGAAAAAAAATATTTTAATCCGCATCTCCTGGTCCATAATTCCACTAAAACTCGTTTAAGGGACCGGTATATCGGAGAACTCCTGGACCGGACGCAGTGTTATTGCGTAAATACAACCGGGACACCTGAAGAGACCCAGAAACTGATACGCTCATTGGCTGATGTGAAACAGGTGTCCAGGGGCGGTATTTAAAAAAACGATACCCCTTGGCTGGGAAATAACAAAAATTAATGCCCGTTATCCATGGACGACGAAAAAAATCTCTATCCTCTCCAGGGTTTCTTATTTCCTGCGAATGGGCCTGGCCCGGCCCACCAAAAATCGTGTTTCTTTGCAGGTCCGTACGGATGAAAAGATGATCTGGCTGATATCTCTGGTTGGTTTTCTGCAAAAATACGGATCAACTGGCAAATCAGAACGGCACCATACGGCACGTCCATCGTACAAACCACGCTGCCGGGGAAACCCCAGGGGATTACCCAGGCCTTTACCATGGGAAAATCATTTGTTCCTGTTACCCGCCGCTCCAGGGGCGGTTGCCTGAGTCCCGACCATTTCTATTGCAGGTCTCAATGCGGTGACCGGTATTCTCACGTCCTGCCCCTTTTTTCTATTCGTTAATATAGGTTCGTAGCTGCGTGACCATCTTCAGCTGCTCGTTGATGTGGGCCATTGTCTCTCTCTCGATACTGTCGACGACTTCGTTGATCGGGAGTGCGAATGTGTAGATTTTTACCGGTCTCCCTTTGTGTTCAGCTTTTTGTCCAATCTTGTATTCAGCCTTTTCATCCCGACTTTCGACCCATTTCCGTTCCAGCAAGGTTGTCATTACAATGCTCACTTCCGGTTGCCTGAGGTCTGTCCCGCGCTCGATATCCCGTGATGTGGCACTCGGTGTCTTAGCCAGATAGACCAGAACTTTAGAGACGTTCCGGTTTATGCCGATCCTGGTGAGAAGATCTGCAAATTCTTCTTCCCGCTCTGTAAAGTACTGGATATTTTTGGACTTCATTCCCATCACCTGGTGTATTGTATATGTATTACTAAATTATATTAAAAATATTATTATCCTCCTGTGGCTGTTAGCATTGAAATCGTGAAAAATCAATTCGAAAAGGACTGCAGGGGGCCGGATAAAGGTATATATCCTAGTTAGCACGCTAAAAACCATGGCTCGATAAAAAACAGGCATACGGTAGACCATCCCAGATCGCCTGCCTGTTGCCTGGTATGCCGATGTAATCCCGGTTGAATTGGGAAAAAAGAAGGGATTCAGGTCTTCTTTTTTATGAGTGAATCAAAGTATTCCGCCAGCACTTCTTCTATGACCCCCGCAAGCTTGTCAGGATCCGTATTGTTTTTCCCGGTTAACGTAAAGGTTAAATTTAAGAGTCGGTACGGTTCCTGCTCATCATGCGAACGAGCACCAATCGATATATTTACGGGGTCCATGCGTCCCGCTGCATGGGCAATTATCCCGAGCGCAATAAACCCTAACGGGACCGGGTTAATAGCAATTTCAACGTAAAATTCCCCCTCTTTGCATTGAGTTGCCTTTGTTGGACCGGTATGCCCGCCGCATGAAGAAAATGGCATGATATTATCCTCAAACTGTTCTTTCAGGTGGAGAATGGCATGAATTAATTTCCTCACCCCGGGATCTACATTGCGCTCTATTTCCCCTGGATCTGTGTGCAGGATTTCCATCTTGTTTCAACTGTTCCTTTTGGGGGGCCTTCTTCTTATTTTTTTATGCCGGGCCGGGTGCCCCGCTGGTGCAGAAACCCCGGGGTACCACCATATCCTTTCGGCCCTGGCAGACGAAATGATACCTGCTCACGGGTGGAGTGGGTGTTCGCGTTCCCGCCGGCCTTTTTGCAACACTATGCCATAATCCGGATGACTGGAACAACCCCTGTTGGTATAGTTTCAGAAACCGGTCGATGAACATTGTATAAATGAACAACGGGCCGTGATAGTGGAACTGTTGTTTGACCTGGGTTTGCCGTTGATTTCCTCTCCGCAATTTTTTAGAAGGCATCTATTGTTGTTGAACCGGCAACAGCGGAAATGTACCATGAACGTTGTGTACCGTTCACAACACCATACTATCAGCATCAATGATGCTTTCGCACCGTTCAATCATGGATGAAAGGAAGATCGCCTGAAATTTATACCTTCGACCTGCACTTTGAACAGATTCATGTCAACGTCGTACAGGAATGAAACGTTGGTGGATTTCGCTGACGGCCTGGCAAAAAATCCCAAATTGGTCCCGGCGACCCTGGAGATACGCGGGTAACGAATGTGGAGAGATTTTCAAGAGCAAACGATTGTATTGGTCCGGGTTTCTCCAATTACTCGTTAAACGCCTCCCTGTATAATTCATGTACACGTGTGTAAAGACGGGATATTGCCTGGTATTCCGGTGAGTTTTTGTTGGGGTAATTTTTTGGGTCCTCCATCACGATGCCAATCACTTCCTTCATTGCCTCGATATCCCACCGATAAAGCCCCATTGGCCTCTTTCCTTTGTAATTGTATATCCTCCGGTTTAATCCGTAACACTCTGTAAAATCCCATGCATGTTCTTGTAGTTCATCCAGTTCATCACCGCTGATTAGGATGAAGTATTTCTTATCATTCCGCCCGGGCTTTATCATCACTCCTCCGTCTCACAATCACCCATATGGTGTCCTGGAAAAGGTAACATTAACCGGTTAATTCTTTTCGTATTCTGACAAGGCCAGGCAGTTTGATTGATTCTGCGTCCACACCGGGTCATTGAAGCATTTTTGCCTGCCTTCCTGATCACGGTGACCCACACGGGAAGGTCGTAGCAGACTGACCCTATTACTAAAGAATAATTCACGATCAAAAAGCTCTGGGATCGTCACCAGGAAGGTCTCCCCTGGAACAGGGTCAGACCCGACAGAGATCACCGGTTACGTCGGACCTCCGATAGGCAACCCCCGGTCCCGGGGATATCAGATCGGAGTGAGCAAACCCGGGTGGGTACAAACCGCCACAGAAAAACCATACGTCCCGTTATATCGGGAAAACGTGCACCTCTCATCCAGGATGAACCAATGGTTTTTGAGAAAATAAATTTCTCACAAGGTCAACGTGCGTTTTTTGTGTTCCGAAAATGTTACTTCCTGCAGGAATTATGCGTCCTGGTGGATGTGCATGTGCAAATCATTTTGAAAATATTCAAGTATCTATCTGGAAGATGTACATGGTACAGTGGTGAGACGATGCCCCGAAAATCAGCACCCGGAAAAACAGTACAAAACCCATTGGTTGTAGATGTCCCGCCTGATGACCTGGCCCATGTGGAGCTGCCACGGAAAAAAGGTGCAGGGAAGAAGGATTTGGAGGCCCAACAACCACCAACCCCCACGGAAACCAGCCTGGTACCTGATGGACAGGTGACGATCGAAATACTGGGTCGATTTCCGGCGGCCAGTGATTTCCCATTTTCTGCCCCAATCCCGATCGCGATACGGCCACGGTTTGAAGAAATTGGCGAGATTATGCGCAACGTCTGCAGGGACCACATTAATGATGAATACTACCACCTGGGCATTCTCCTGCTTGAAAAACTGGCCCGGAAACGGCCAAGTCCTCTCCTTGCTGGAAAAACTGATGCCTGGGCGGCCGGGATTCTTACCGCGCTTGGAAAGATCAATTTCCTCTTCGATAAGTCCTCTCTGCCCTACATCACCCGGGAAGACCTTGCCGGGTATTGTGGAGTAAAACAGTCAACCGCATCCGGGAAAAGCAAGCAAATCCGTGATATGTTTGACATGAGCTATTGGGACCCACGTTTCTCCACCCAGAGAATGCATGACGGAAACCCCTACCCGAAATTCTATTCGATCCTGACCCAATTCCGCTGACGGGCCGGGAGAAAAAACCTTCCCTGGCTCACCGATGACCAGGCAGGCCATTGTTAAATTTATACGACCTTTTCTCCCCTATTAAGAATGATGCTCCGTTGGATTATGCGCAACAGGTTGTTATTTTCCAATTTCAGTGAATATGTTATATTGGGTGTACTGATTACCGGGGATAGTTCACGTGGTATGGTTTTTTGTACCACTCCCTATAGTATCCCTATTTGATTCACCGTACCTGCCCATTCCTATAAGTAATTCAAACGACACACACTGTAAATAGTTACCATTTTTTACCTCAACCTTTACTTTCGTTTGAAACATCAACAAGCACAGGAGAATACGATGAAAAAAACAGAGGACACGAATAGGCCCGCCATGGAGAAAGCTACAAAGCGGATACCTCTTACTCCAACGACGTTTGATAGTCTCTATTACTTAAAAGAGCCCCTTGATAGCTGGGATGATACGGTGATGCGATTGATCACTCATGAGCAGGAACGGGCGTTGCTTAAAGATATGCAGAATGCCGGGGGACCTGGCGAGTTTATCCCATTATCCGAAATTGACAAAGAAATTGAGGTCACGAAGAATGGAAGTCAGAATGTCACCGAAAGCGGTAGAGTTTTACAAGGTCCTCCCGGACAAAGACCGGCGCATCGTTCAAGAGCACCTGCAAAGACTTGAATCCTACCCTGATACCAGGGGTGATACGGAACGTCTCAAAATTGTCGATGATACGGTCTACCGGTTGCATATCGGACGAAAATACACGGCATTTTATCGTGTCCTTGAGGATAAGGGCATTATTTGCGTGTACCTGCTCATGACGATCGAACAGGCGCACAAAAAATATCGGCACATCATGGGTGGCTAGGACTCCCCCATTACCATTTTTACCGGCCTATGTTGAATAGTGGGAAGAACGAAATTTTTATGCAGTGGCCGGGACCTGGGTTTGCTGCTGATTTCCTCTCCACAATTTTTTAGAAGGCTTCTTCTGTCGCCGAAGCGGTAACAGCGGAAATGTACCGTGAACGTTGTGTATCGTGCACAACACCATACCGTCAGCATCAATGATGCGCTTGCACTCGTTCCTCATGGATCAAAGAAATATCGCCTGAAATTTATACCTTCGACCGGCACGCTGAACAGGTTCATGTCAAGGTCGTTTTGGAATAAAACGGTGGCGGATTTCGCGGACTGCCTGGCAAATAGTCCCGATGGTTTTGATACCTGGAGATTCAACCCCCGTGTTACGGGTGGTAACCCCGCGTCCTTCGCCCATTTTAACATTGTAACTTATTTCAGGTGGTAAAGATATCGCGGGTGTTAGAACTGATTTACGAGCGTAGGTTGTTGCTCACCATGGCGATGAAGGGAACCGGGAGATTTTGCCAACCGCCACTATTCACCCAGGTTTTTTTAAAAGACGATCCTTAATCTTCTAAATACCAACGAAAAGAAATTAACCTGCGTGGAAGATCTTACTCTTCAGAAAATCATTGAGATTCACCAGGAGATTATTCGAAAACATGGAGGTCTTGATGGGATCCTCAATGTGGCAACTCTGGAATATATGATATACAAGGTAAACCGG
Organism: Methanomicrobiales archaeon; assembly: GCA_037134435.1. Classification (GTDB taxonomy): domain Archaea; phylum Halobacteriota; class Methanomicrobia; order Methanomicrobiales; family Methanospirillaceae; genus CAIKOD01. Next base: position 8,771 of record JBAXMF010000055.1, read on the forward strand.
ATGAATAACGTGTTTTTACGAAGTTCGCTTGTTCTCTATTGCATCGCTTCCAGGCACCCTTTTAACGATGGAAATAAAAGGACCGCCTTTCTGGCCGCAGAAATTGTCCTCGGTCATGAAGGCTACCAAATTGACGCAGAACAGGATGAAATTGTCGAATTTATGCTCAATGTTGCAGCATATCGGTTCAAATCAAATGATATTGATACATGGATAAAAGGTAAGGCAAAAAAATCAAAGATTGCTTAATCGCTCGAGAGCTTTTTCATTTCTTTTCATTGATTCATGGAGGTCCTTCCTTTCAGCAGGTGTAAGCCCCTTGCCAATCGAATCATCAACCTTGGCCTTTCTGATTTGTTCGCTCATGGTATGTAGTACATTTTGGTGGGAACTTATAATATTTATCCGCCATGGGACATTGTCACCGGCGGAATAATTTCCCCAGTGCGGCACTCAGGTTCCAGGTATCTGAAGTGTCGCTTATGATCGAAGTGCATGAGTACCGATAATTTTAGGATTTCGGTGCGTCATAAGGGAACTGGTCCACGCGAAAATTTTCTGCTGTCTTGCTGCCTGATTTTCAGTAGTCTCCACGTCTTTTCCAGCAGGGCCATTCCGGGACCCGGCACTCCCCGCTCGCACCTGCAAAAGGTGGCAGGGGGTATCCCCCTATTTTCTCCTCATAGGGCCTGATTCCAGGGATCGCTTTCCCATCCCGGCTACTATCCCGGTGACTGCCACAGCCCGTTGGTACAGTTTCATGAACCGATTCATGCACATTGTATAAATGAACCACCGGCACCTGAGCTACGGAACTGTCGTTTGATCGGGGTGTATTTTTTCGAAAATAGCTGGAACGATAGGAATCTATTTTTAAGAAGAACTATGAATGTTAAAATATCTCATGGTTGTTTCCCGGCGAGATGACGCTATTTCTGAAGTGATCGGCTTTGTGCTGATCCTTGCATTGATTGCCATAGTTGCCTCGCTGTACCTCACCTATGTGGTACCGGCACAGGGGCGGGACCTGGAAATTGCGCACATGAACGTGGTCCAGGATCAGTTCCTGAGTTATAAAACGACGGTGGACTCGCTCTGGATCAACAACCGGTACAATACCCAGATCAGCTCCCCGTTTACACTCGGTACAAACCCCGGCTCCACACAGGGCTCGTTTGTAAATATGCCCCTCTTCCAGCCTGTGACGTCAGGTGGGACGCTGGTGGTGAATGGACGGCCTGATACGATCGGGGTTAATGCTGATGCGCTTTTTACTACCTCCGTAGGAGCTCCCATTCCACCTCCTTACATTCAATTTGAACCCGAACATCTTTATGTAAATTTCCAAACAGCCGATATTACAAAATCAGATTACGTAAATATTAAACCTACATCGGGAACTTGGGAAGTAAATCTTAGTA
>JBAXMF010000056.1:0-10188 GCA_037134435.1 Methanomicrobiales archaeon
CGGTGACGGTCAGGCCAAACGAGACCACCAGGAGAAGAATACTCAGGATATAGACTCTCGTTCTGCTACCTCCCGGACTGCAAATGCGGGCAATGCGTCGACAACCGGTCCCAGCGCCCCCGAAAGATTTGTGCCCCCGTACTTTTTCGCAACCAGTCCCGACCCGATACCTGCAAAAATAACCTCGTTTGTACCGGCCTTCCTGCATACATCATCTATACCGGATATTATGAGCTCTTTCTGGGCGCTCCAGAACGTTTCCGCAATCGCTCTCGCACCAGGCTCGCCTATTTCATCAAGGTCGGCACACACGACCCGTGCGAGTCTCCGGAGTGCTGCCCCGATATCCCGTTTACCACCGTCCGGGGGATCAGATGTATACTGGCGTTCGTTGATATGCCCGAGGACCAGGTGGACATCTCCCGAACAGGCAAAATACTCGCTGCTTACGGGTGTTGGGACCCCGTCAAGCAGGACCGACCTGATGAGGCACGGAACGCTCGTACGGAGCAGCCCTGAATAGACCAGGTATCCCTGCTGCAGGCGGTCGAGGTCAGTAAGACCTTTCAGCTCTTCGAACCGGCCGGTTGGGATGATATCCGTCGTCGTACTGCCCATGTCCACGAATACGGCACCGGGGTAGAGGTCCCTCAGGTAATCAGCTGAAACAAGCCAGTTCGAGGCTGCAAGCTCGGGGACTGCATCCCTGTGAAACGCGGCATCGGTCCCGTAAAAGAGTGCATCAGGGAATGCGGCCTTCACACTGTCAACAATGAAATCAATCCCCTCTGCCTTCCCGGAAAAACAGTCTGCGAGTTCGCCGGACATTACCACGGCCGCCGATCCGGTCTCTTTGTTATAAGTTGCCAGAAGTTCTCTGAGCGGCGCACTTTTCCAGAGCGGACAGTAATGGATATGGACACCATTACGGTCAACGACCTTCAGGTGTGCACCACCTACATCAATACCGACTCGTTCCACGTTATCTCCCTGGTTCCTGTTCATTGGTATCACCTTCACTGGTTGTATCTTCGGATTATTGGCGGGTAACCGTTCCATTGGCATCAAAACAGGCATGGCCTGTAACATGAAGGTCCCCGATGGCCTCCCCCCTTGACGCCCTGGTAAGGATATCTGCAATCTCCTCGCTCATTGTTGCAGTAATTCCGACAATGCTCGTGGTGATACGGGGATTTACGTCCACAACGTAGACCCTGTCAGCAACGACCACGTCTACCCCGGCATAGCCCTGGCAACCGAGGATCTTCACCGCGCTGATTGCGGTATCCTTGATCTCCTGTTCCTTCGGGTGGCTCGCAGGAGTCTCACCCCCGCGGTAATGGAACTTCCCCCCGGAGTCGATTTCTATATGCTGCCGGTTCAGGGCAAGCACGACAGGTGGTTCCCCCGTGAAATAGAGGCATGCTTCACCGACTACCCGGCTCCCGACGACACTTACAGAGAAATTCTCACCTTCAATAAATCTCTGGCCAAATTCCCCCTGCCCAGCCGGACTGCGGGTAAGCCTGACCCCGCTGGCCCCACAGCCCGACACGGGTTTTACTACACGGAGGCTTTCTTCCTGTTCTTCAGGCACGGCAATCCCATGCGATGCTAGAATCGCACCGGTCCGCTGCTTGTTCGCACAGACTGCGACATTCATACTACCACACCCGAGGTTGTGGGTACTGATTTCCATTGCAAGGGTAAAACGCGGGAGCAGGTGGTCCGGTGCAATAACAAGCCCTACATCACAACCAGGTGCCAGTTTTTTTATTTCCTCGTAAAAATCTCCCTGCCCGGGTGTCACGACCTCGTACCCGCACCTCGAAAAGCTGGCTGAAAGTGACGTGAACATCGCCCGTCCTTCGGGTGCAAGGGCCGGGTCATGGTTCATGGAATATTCTGCGATAAGGGCCTTCATCCTGTACCTGTTGGATGTGGAGGAAGATTACCCTGACGATTTTTTGGGGGGGCATCCGGGTCATCCTCCTGCCAGGAGTTAATCGTACCTACCTGTCAATAGCACATCTATTTCATCAAACGCCACTAACGGGATGGGTGATATGAAACCGCGGATCCTTCTGACAAACGATGATGGCATAACATCAGCCGGCCTCTGGGCGGCATATGAGGCGCTGTCCCCTGTAGCTGATGTGACTATCGCTGCGCCTTCCACCCAGCAGAGTGCAGTCGGACGTTCGATATCAATTTTTGAACCCATCAGGGCAAGCCCGGTCGTCATGAACGGGGTCCGTGCATATTCCATCGGCGGAAAACCAACCGATTCTGTTATCATAGGGCTCTATGCACTCGATATCAGGCCTGACCTTGTGGTTTCCGGGATTAACATCGGGGAAAACCTTTCGTTTGAATCAATCATGACCTCCGGCACGGTCGGTGCTGCACTTGAAGCCTCCAACCAGGGGACAAAGGGGATTGCCTTCTCTCTCCAGGTGGAGGACCAGGGCGACAAGTTTGACGACCCAAGCCACCACTCCCAGAGTTTCGACGAGGCGAAACGTATCGTGAGAGAAGTCTGCATGACGGTCCTTCTTCAAGGTTTCCCAAAACACGCTGACGTAATTAATGTAAATATACCTTCAATGGTGAAAGGGGGTTACGAGGTCACCCGGCTTGCAAGAAAACTCTTTGAGACCGGTGTAGAAAAGCGGCTTGACCCGAGGGGTAGACCTTATTACTGGATAAACGGGCCGCTCCTCGAAGACGCCGAAGAAGGGACCGATGTCCACGCGATCAGGAAAGGCAATATTTCCATCACACCCATCAGCCTCGACTGCACTGCCTTTGATGCTGACAAGGAACTCCAGTCGCTCTTTGGCACACTACAAAAAAATTAAGCTGGACCGCCGTCCTTTCACCGGGTGACTAAATTTGTTTTTCCTGTTCAGACTTCAAAATCCGCAACGACCTTGCTGACCTTTGACGGGATCAGTTCAAATTGCTCAATCCATGGTTTTGGTCCCATCTGAACAATAACTTCATAAAACCCGATTTTCATGTGGTCAAACGTGTGAGGTGTGCTCTCTCCAGGAGTCCAGCCATTCAGGTAGATGGCGGCACCCCCCGGAAGACTGTCGATAACGATTGTCCCTTCACCATAATTCTCCATGGTGAAGAAGACTTTCTGGGGGGATGTGTTGCCCCCCCTGATCTCGACTGTAACGATCTCGTCCATTGGGTATAAGCCCGGTTTTGAGAGCATTATCCGGTGAAGCCCGCCTGATACTTCGGTAAATGTGTGGGGTGTGGTATACCCTGTCCGAAAACCGTCAATAAAGATCTCTGCACCTTCAGGTACTGAACTGACCAGCAGCGGAGGATGAGGCTCCTGATTAGCAGTGAGAGTCATTGCAACGGTATCCTGGTTCGTACACGGGATAAGGAACGAGGTGTATTCATCGCCTTTACGGACACCGATGAAAGAACCCGGGCAGCCGGCACTTATTGTTGCAGGGAGCCTCCCTGGCGGGAACCTGCCGTTTATGGTGAATTCAGCCCCAGAATATGGCCCGGGACTGATTGAGACTATTTTTGCTAAGATGATCTCCTCAGTGTCGATATTGAAGGTTGTCAGAGCATCATGGTACACCCAGGCACTCCGGGTATATGAAGCCGGGCCACTTGATTTATCGGTCCTTATTACCCTGATGGTGTGGAGCCCTTCAGGGAACCCATAATACAGGAATGGGGTTCCCCCCGTGACCTGCACCCCGTCAATGCTGAGTTCAAGCTTTTCCGGGTATGAGTTCACATAAATCCCACCGTACTTGTTCGGCCCGGTCGTTTTCCCCGGCGTTACAAATAATGCGTCCATGGCAGGTGTGAGTGGAATTTTGAGTGTCTTATCCTCATCAAGGGTCACGACCTCACTATAGGCAAGATACCCTGCACGGGTGAGAGTCAGGGTATAGGTCTTCTTTTCGACGCCAGTCATGAGATACGGGGTTGTCCCGGTACGGTTCCCGTTTAGCACGATGAGTGCCCCACTGGGTTCAGAATCAACAGTGAGGTTGAATACGGGGACCGGTACCGGCGTTGGTGTGGGTTTAACGGTTACTACTGTTACGGGTGTGGTATTGGTTCTCATCAGCAGCGAGGGATCCGGTGTCGCATTCTTTATCGCGCGGGTAACCGGGAGGTCCAACTCTGGCATGAACCGTTCATATGGGTCAGCTGCGTAGAGCGGGGAATCGGCCAGGTTACCAGCAGACCGGGTTGTCCCGGTTGATGAATTCATTATTGAATAATTCCTGAGACTTCCCTTAATGGCCCGGGGGGTGATGTCAATAAACTGGAGAATACTCCGGATGATTTTGGCATAGGTGACGCGGAGGATATTTGGTGCAGGTACCTCTTCCTCACCTTCTGAAACGGTGTACGCGGGGACCTCTGGCTCCCGGTCCGTCAGACTGGGGTATTCATCTGGATGGAGGGTCTGATTAATACTGTTTTTGAATGCACGCCCTGCAATCTCTGCCAGTTCCAACATCCGGCCTTTGATCCCGGGCTGCTCTTCCCCATCCCGGAAGGTGGAGGCCGGTCCTGCTCCAGGTCCGTTATCACCAGGACCTTCATATTCCCCTTCATTACGGGTCTGGTTCAGGCTCCCTTTTATCCCGGACCCTGCTATTCCCAGGAATTCCGCAATGCTCCTCTGTGCTGCCGAAAACAGGTACTTTACCTGTACAGCAGTACCGGTAACACCCGAATAGTACCCCGCAATTCCTGTATTATTTTCCCCTGGAAGGACAACAGGTTGGTCAACAGGCTGGAGACCAGGGCAGACGGGGTTCCCAAACTGGTCGACCCCGCTGCAGGATTGAGTACCAGGAATTTCTGCAGCACCTAACGGAACAGACACGGCTAGTACGAGCAGAAGGAAAACCGCAACATAGAGCTGGCGGTAATTTTTTCCAGGGGTGCGTGGTCCCGTTCCGGGCATCACCATGAACGTCGGCCCATGAATTGATTAAAATTATGGTACCAGCAAGGGCAATGTCATGATCCGTTTATAAACTAACCATTTCACGGGGCTCCCGGGCGGCAGCCGCTGACATCTTCATAAGTCCGTAATACGGACCCGTCCTCGTCAAAACATATGGATAGAATGAGTGACAACCGGATTACCATGGATGCACTCGCATCGGACGTGGCAAAACAGGCGGCAGGGATTCGTGCGGCGGAGATGGTTGAAGACGGCATGGTAATCGGACTGGGGACGGGTTCAACCGTGCTCTTCGCCATGCAAAATCTTTCAGTAAAGGTCCGGGACGGCCTTGATATCGCAGGTGTACCCACCTCGTTCCAGGCAGCGATGAGGGCCCGGGAACTGGGTATCCCCCTGACAACTCTTCATGACTATCCTGTTCTCGACCTTGCGATAGACGGGGCAGACCAGGTGGACCCGTGTTTCCGGGTGATTAAGGGGCGGGGTGCAGCACATTTGCGTGAAAAATGTGTTGCGGCTGCAGCCGGGTGCTTTATAATCGTCGCTGACCCCGGGAAAATTGTTCCGGTACTCGATGCGGCGGTACCCCTCGAGGTGCTGCCTTTCGCCGTCACCCCGGTACTTTCTGCACTAAAAGGTCTCAGTGGAGAACCGGTCCTCAGGGAGGGGCGGAAAAAAGACGGCCCCGTCATCACGGATAATGGTAACATGGTAATCGACTGCAGGTTCGGGCCAATACATCAACCCGAACAGCTGGAAATCTCCCTCTCAACCATCCCCGGTGTCCTGTCATGCGGGATGTTTTGCGGGTTTACAAAGAAGACTACGATTATTGTGGGGGATGTGGCAGGTGCCCGCATCCTCACCCGGAAAAAGGTATTATAATTCTGGAACCAGGGGACCATTTAAAAATCATCTTTCACAGTGCAGCCGGTCCCGCCGCTATTTACCGACCTTCACAAGCATTTCTTCAAGGCTTGGATAATGGGATTCGATCCTCTCGACCCTGCCTCCGTTGGAGGCAATGATGCCCGTGCAGGTATTCAGTTCATCAATTGAACCAGCTGGGATCTTGTAAAGGCCGCCTTCATGGGTATATTCCCTGCACCCCTTGATCGCGTCGATATTATCGATAGTAAATGCGATGGTGTAACTGATCGAGCCGAACATCTCACGGAGCTCGTTCATGGACCCCATGGCGACCATCTTCCCCCTCCGGAGGATCATCACCTTATCACAGATTGTTTCGACCTGGAAGAGGTTATGGGCAGAAAGTACAATTGTTTTTTTCTCGTTACGGAGGTCCCGCAAGAAACCGATGATATAGCGTGAGGTCATCGGGTCGAGTCCCGAAGTAGGTTCATCGTAAATTAAGACCGAAGGATTATGCATCAGGGACCTTGCAATGGCGACCTTTCGTTTCATCCCTTTGGAAAATTCCCCGATCTTTTTTCCATCCGGCTCGAGAGAGAGGGCCGTCAGCAACTGGGTCCTGCGGCTCGTAATCGTCTCCTTGTCGAGACCATAGATTTCCCCGAAGAAACGAAGGTAGTCATCAACGGTCATTGTTTCGTATAACCGGGATTCCTCGGAGAGGTAACCAAGGGCTGCCTTGATACCATCCGGGTACCTGACCACATCAACACCGTTCATGGTGAGATCGCCTGAAGTCGGGGTGATCAGGCCAGACAATATCTTGAGCAGCGTGGTCTTGCCTGCCCCGTTATGTCCGATTACACCGATTATCTCCCCCTCTTTAAAATCAAAAGAGATATGGTCAAGTGCCGGTTCCTGCGTGTATATCTTTGTGAGTTCATGGGCGACGATCATCGAACTGGTCCCTGTCCTTTACAGTACTCTACCGTTACGGTATGAAGGTTTTCCACTGCTCTGCCATTACAACATACGTTATTATCCATGATATCCAACTAACCCCGATTGCAAGGGCTGGTTACCTGCATTGCGGAGACGGGTGAGGCCGGACCCCTCTCTCCCGGAGAGGCGAAGGTCCTCAGCACCGAAATTGAGGACTACGCCGCCATGAAACGTGTCCCCGATTCCGCCTGCCACAACAGGTATTTTTTCCATGACACCCTTGCGAAAATCTTTCATGATACAGGAAGTACACTGATTGATGGTAATACTTCCCATATTCTCCGGGTCGTTACCGGGGAAAAAATAAGGGTATTTCAGGTAATTACCAGCGGTTATTCGTACCACTCCTACAATGGTTCAACTCTAAAACAAGATCAATTTAAAATTTGAGTATATTGATTGTGTTGTTGATGCGCCTATGCTTCGGTAGTTCAGGTTCAAGTGCTTGAAGCGGATTTGGGAAAGGTGATTGATCGATTCTATGTGAATATGACATCAGTTCTACCAAAACAACTTGAAGCAATCGGTATAAAGGCCCTTCCTGTTGGACACGGATCTTTAAAAATCGTAGTGTACCCGATCTCCTCTGTTCAGGTCTTGAATGGTTGATTGACTGTCTTCCCATCAGTTGGGATCATACCATCTGGTACACGCCCGCGGGGAAAAAACCAAAAAAAAAGATTATTTCCAGACAATATCCATTACCAGGATAAATGCCCCGATTGCAGCTGCCACCACAATGATTGTGACAGGGCTGATATGAATCGACCGCCGGTCCTCACTATCATAATAATTGACGAGACCTGCCGACGAGATTAACTGTCCACCCTTCTTCTTTGCCATGCAAAGTTATTTCTCATTCTCAATATATAAACTGGGCGTTAAGGACTCTGCTATGGACAACGATGTGACGGTCAGCGGTCATGCCCTCCTTGGCGGGTCACTGGAGATGCAGCCCGTCACAATTGTCGTGAAAGCAGGGATAATCACGCATATCGAGGATGACCCGCACCCGGGGGACAACTGGATCATCCCCGCATTTTTTAACGCACACACGCACCTTGGAGACACGGTCGCCATGGATGCAACCTCAGACGGCGACCTTGTGTCACTGGTCACCCCCCCATACGGGCTGAAGCACCAACTTCTCGCGGCGGCATCCCGTGATGACATCGTTTCCGGGATACGTGCCAGTATCAGGGGAATGGTGAAGGGCGGAACAGCCGGGTGTGCGGATTTTCGGGAAGGTGGAATTGACGGGGTTCTGGAACTGCAAGAAGCGGCCGGGCCCTTCCTCCCAGGACTCGTCATTTTCGGTCGCGATGGGGGAGAACAGGTCGCAGAAGGCCTTGGTATCAGCAGCACCCGGGATGTTGCGGACCTCGAACACCAGGTTTCGGACGCACGGAACAATGGAAAGTTAATCGCATTCCATGCAGGTGAAAGAGACCCGGACGATGTGGACGCTGCCCTTTCATTCAGCCCGGACCTTCTCATCCACGGCACCCATGCGACACGGCTGCAGCTGAGGCGATGTGCTGATGCGAATATTCCCATTGTGGTCTGCCCCCGTTCGAACTGGGCCCTTGGAGTCGCCGGGTCTGCATCCAACCCACCCATTCATGACATGATTGACCTAGGTTGCCAGGTACTCCTCGGGACCGATAACGCAATGTTTGTCCAACCGGACATGTTTGCCGAGATGGCGTTTGCCCACTATGTGTACCGCATGCCACCAGCCCTGCTGATCCGGGCAGCAATTTCCGGGTCACAACTTATGGGCACCCCGTTTTTCATCCGGGAAGGATTACCCGCACGGTTTTTTGTCATGAGCCCCGGGCAGTCCAATATGCGCTTCAGTCTCGACCACCTTTCAACAATCGTAAAACGGGGCTCTTCGGCCAGCATTATCAAGAAGTTATTTATTTTAGAGAGCTAACTCATAAAGAAGACCATTTTGTGGGGCAGCAGATGTTTAGTAAAATACTCGTCGCAATCGACGGATCGGGAAAGAGTGGGCAGGCACTCGAGGCCGCAATAGACGAGGCCAGGGTATGGAAAGCAGCACTCCATGTTATTTACGTTGTTGAAACGGGGCTTTTTTCATCGATGCCGATGGACAACACCTGGGAAATAATGCTCTCAATGCTTGAAACAGAGGGTGGAAAAGCCATCGCCAATGCAAAAAAGCAGGCTGAAACCAAGGGTGTGGTGGTCACCCCTCACCTTAAACAGGGTCATGCAGGCGATGAAATTATAAAAGCCGCAACCGATATCGGCGCCGACGTGGTGGTTGTCGGGTCTCATGGGAAAAGCAACGTGGACCGCCTGCTCATCGGAAGCGTCAGCTCGTTCGTCGTCTCAAACTGCCCCGTGGCAGTCCTGGTGGTGAGAACATAACAGGGATGCTGGTAAAAGACTTTATGACCGCGGATGTGGTCACCGTTGAAATCCCGGGTAACCGGGATGACGTACTTAAAATTCTGAAACGGACCGGGATTAGCGGTGTACCGGTAATGAAGGAAGGAAAACTGCTCGGTATCATTACAAGGAAAGACCTCCTCCGGAAATCCGAAGAAACGCAGCTAGGTCTCCTGATGACGGAGAACCCTGTCGTGATCCGCCCCGATGCACCATTGAGCGAGGCCGCAAGGCTCCTCGTCACCCACAAGATCCGCAGGCTCCCGGTCGTCGACGGTACCAGGCTTCTGGGCCTGATCAGTATTGCAGACCTGGTATATGCCATTGCCACGATGCGGATCAAAGATGAGATCAAGGACACCTATACCAGCAAGACCTTCGCATTATGGGAAGAGACGCCGCTGCCAGTCGTCGCACGTGTCATGGAAATCTCCGGGTTCGAGGCAATCCCGATCCTGGATGCAAACAGTAAGGTCCAGGGCATCATCTCCGAACGTGACCTGATCAGGCATTCCTCGATCGAAGACTCCGTAGAGGTCAGCGATTTCTCAAACGGCACTGATGATGATGAGTGGACATGGGAGAGTATCCGTGATATGCACACCATCAGTTACAGTATTTCCAAGGTCCAGTTACCCCCGAGACCGGTGAAAACTGCAATGGTGAAGAATGTGGTAGCAGTCCCGGTGAATTCAGAAATAAGCGACTGTGCACTGAAAATGAAACGTGCCCGCGTAGACCAGTTACCCGTGATCAATGGCGATAAGAAACTCGTAGCGATGCTTTTTGACCGCGAGCTTATCCGGGTCCTCTGCAAACCCGCCATCCAATAAAAACCTTTAAATTTACTGATGTCATCATATAACTCAGGCGCTTTTAAGAATTTTTTCGGGCGTTACAATATTTTGTAGGTGTTTTCA
>JBAXMF010000057.1:0-10171 GCA_037134435.1 Methanomicrobiales archaeon
CCCTGAATTTTGATGAAAGGTAGGTAATATGAATACTGACCGTATCCCTGATAGATCCTCTGTTGTAATTATTGGGCCTTCACAACGGTTTCTTTCTGGAATTAGCTATTTTACCCTTCGCCTTTCAAATTCATTGGCAGATCACTTTAATGTCAGAGTTTTGCTCTTCAGGAATATGCTGCCAAAAATTCTTTTTCCGGGATGGAAGAGAGTTGGTGCCGACCTTACAGAATACAACTACAGGAACGACATCCGAGCAACTGAATTTCTTGACTGGTATAATCCCCTGTCATGGTTATGTGGTGCAGCCGAGGCAGGAAAAGGAGATGTAATTATCCTCCAGTGGTGGACTTCAAGTGTTGCTCACATGTACCTTGCTATTTCCGTCCTGAATATCAAAAAGCGCCCGATAATAATAGAATTCCATGAAATTGTTGACCCAATGGAGAATTCGTTTATTATACTGAGAGTATATTCGAAAATAATGGGTTCTTTAATCCGACGCCTTGCCACATGTGATGTGGTCCATTCAGAGAATGATCGGCAGCTGATTAGTACTCATTATCGCATAGATTTGGAAAAAGTCCATGTTATCCCACATGGGATCTATGACCAGTATAAAAAAACAGACCGCAATATTGCAAAAGACCGTCTTCAAATCCGTGAACCCAACCTTATTCTCTTTTTTGGTCTTCTACGGCCCTATAAAGGTGTAAAATACCTGATCAAGGCTTTTGAACAATTACCCAAACATTTGATTGATGAAACGCGTCTTCTGATTGTTGGTGAAGCATGGGAAGACCAGGAATCGCGGGATCTGGTAGAGAGATCCACCTTTAAATCTCATATTACACTGATTAACCGGTATGTCGGTGATGATGAAGTGCCGACATATTTCTCTGCAGCAGATATGCTAGTCCTTCCTTATACCCGGGCGTCCCAAAGTGGTGTTGCCCATATTGGAATGGCATTCGGCATCCCCATCATTGCATCACGTGTTGGAGGACTTGAAGAGAGTCTGGGTAAGTATGCCGGCTCATACTTTGTCGAGCCTGGGGATCCCGAGCAACTGGCTGATACCCTGAAAAAAACATTACCAGAAAAAAAACTCTATGAAGTTCCGGAGGTATTACGGTGGGATGTAATTGCAGGTCAGTGGAGTGAACTGATAAAAAGTCTACTAAATGACAAATGATGATTAAATCCAGAGCCTATCAATATACCCCAAATTGATTAATTAGTTTGTTGAAAAACGGCTACAGAATCTTATCATATATCTCCTCGTATATTTTAGCCGATACGCAATTTCAAAGGATGATTTCATGGTTATGCAGGACCTGATTAAATACCTAGATTATATTCTTATTGCAATTTAGGCAGTTTCGACTGCATTTGTAATCTGGTTAAGACTTCTTCCCCTGTTCTAGGCTGGGAATGTTGATATTCTGTTCCTGGCTGGATGCGATGACCCATCATACATTATCAGGCAGATTGAAAAGATGATGTGGAATTTTCCCGGATACGGGTGGTTCGATGCAATGACATTCTTTCCTACCTGACAATCGATCCACTGGGGCCCGTTGGTTATCATAATCAGTTCCTCATTTACCATGCTCATGGGGGCCGTGAACAGGCAAGAAATTATTAAATTTGCTCTCATGGTCCCCCCAATCATGGCCGCAGCCATGGCCCTGCTGGGATTTCTGCTCGTCGGGAAAATTTTTGACTGGAAATGTGCTATTTTTGTATCAGGACTGATTGCCATAATGGATGGCCAGTATTTCTTCAGGTCAATAAAACCCCAGATTATGCGAAATGCTTCATTTGCTTATTGCCTGAAAAAAATTAGCCTGGTAGAATTTAGATTTCAATTACTGGATTTTTCCATTCCGAAAATATTCATGCACTGAATCTGCAATAAGTAAATCCTCAGTATTTTTCCCATCTGTTAGTATGCAAAAATTGATATTGCGTGTATCTTACATTGTATTCTGGTTGATTATAAATGGCAGGAGAAGTAATCGAAACAGGAATGCGTGTCCGGTATACGGGAACGGGGACAACGGGAATAGTAACCCGGTTCGAGCGACAGGATGGAAAGGAATATGCGGAACTTGATGCAACGCACCTGCTTTACCGGATGGATAAACTGGTCCCGGTAGAAGCAGGCATTGAAAAGAAACACCATACACGTGAAGAGATCAAGAAAACAATTGAAGAAGAAAGAGAATTTATGTCAGGCTCTGCATTTCAGGAATCACTGAAAAATATCGACCAGAGCTGCGAAGGTGGCGGCTGAAACGCTCAAAAAATTTTCATGGCAATAAAAGGTTCCAAATTTTTAATCCCGGTACTTTTCAATCTGTATCTTCCTTGAACTCTTTGTTAATGCCTAAGCAGGATAATCCTGATTACCCGCCGACTCGAAAATCCTAAAGAATCCGGGATAACCGGGTTAAAATTGAGGGAAAAATTTAGTCTCGTGAAAGCAATTGATGAATGAATTGGTTTTACTGATTACGTATAAGTAGGATCATTATATATTCAATAGGGAGGTTTGATCACATTTGCGTGATGTAACAATTCCAAGTGTCAACATCGGGGTTGTCGGACATGTGGACCATGGGAAGACAACTCTTGTGTATGGGCTCACTGACACCTGGACGGATCGGCATAGCGAAGAGATAAAACGGGGTATCTCGATCCGTCTCGGATATGCAGATGTGACGTTCTATAAATGTCCCGGCTGCGAAGGCCCTGACGCATTTTCTCCGAAACCGGTATGTCCGGTATGTGGGTCAAAAGCGGTACCATTCCGCTCTGTTTCGTTTGTTGATGCACCGGGACACGAGACCCTGATGGCAACCATGCTTTCCGGGTCCGCCCTGATGGATGGCGCAATGCTCGTTATTGCTGCAAACGAGGTTTGCCCGCAGCCACAGACGAAAGAGCATCTCATGGCGCTTGAGCTGGTGGGGATAAAGAACATTGTCATTGTACAGAATAAGATTGATGTGGTCAGCGCAAAAGAGGCGAGGGCCCATTATGACCAGGTCCTGAAATTTATCAAAGGGACAATTGCTGAAAATGCCCCCATAATCCCTGTATCTGCCCAGAAAGGCATCAATATCGGAGCATTGGTTGAAGCGCTGGACCAGACCATCCCTGAACCGGAACGTGACCCCGAAGCAAAGCCGATGATGCTGATTGCACGGTCCTTTGATATCAATAAACCGGGATGTAACTGGAAAGAAGTAAAGGGCGGGGTTATCGGGGGTTCACTTATACGTGGTGAGTTCAAGGAGGGTGATGACATCGAGATCCGTCCCGGCCGGCAGAAACAGGTCGAGAACCGGATACGATGGGACCCGGTTGAAACAAAAATCACCTCGATAAACGCCGGCTCCAAGAAAGTACTGGAGGCCTCCCCGGGTGGACTTCTCGGGATAGCCACCAAGTTAGACCCGGCTCTTACGAAAAGCGATGCGCTTGCAGGGCAGGTCGTAGGTCATGTGGGTTTCCTGCCTCCGGTCTGGGACAAATTAAAGTTCCGGGTTATGCTCATGGAGCGTGTGGTAGGGGCAACAAGCGAGTTAACGATTGAACCATTAAAACACAATGAGCCACTGATGCTCTCGGTAGGGACTGCGGTGACCGTTGGTGTCGTAACCAATACCAAGAAAGACGCGGTTGAAGTGACCCTGAAGAGGCCCGTATGTGCAGAACTGGGTGGAAGAATTGCGATCAGCCGGCAGCTGGGGGCGAGATGGCGGTTGATCGGGATGGGAATCCTCACCGAGTGACAGTACTTCTGGATACCAATGCCCTTATGATGCCGTCGCAGTTTCGGATAGACCTGTTTGAAGAGTTGAGGGATCTCCTTGGCGCCTATGAACCCGTTGTCCTTGTCGAAGTGGTGGAGGAACTAAGGCGTCTGTCAGGTGGGCATGGAAAAGATGCCGCTGCCGCAAGGCTAGGGCTCGAGATGTCCCGAAAATGCACCATCGTTGAGAGTGGATCAGAGGAAGGTACTGTGGATGGGCGTATTTCAGGCTATGCCGGACAACACGGGGGGATGGTGCTGACAAACGACCGCGCACTCCGGAACAAGTTGCTCATACAAAGAATTCCGGTAATATCACTAAAAAATCAGAAAAAACTCGGTGTAATAAGGAGATAATGGATTATGTATTACAGGATGAAGCTTAGCGATAAGGTGAGAGTACCTCCTCACCGTCTTGGCGAAGCACTTGATAAGGTAATTCTCGATGTCCTTCAGGAACAGCTTGAAGGTAGTATAGATAAGGAGATTGGGATCTTTATCGGCGTGACAAAGGTGCTGAATATCGGGGAAGGGGAAATAATTCCCGGAGATGGTGCAGTATTTTACGACGTGGATTTTGAAGCCCTGGTTCTTCGGTTGTCACTCCAGGAGGTCATGGAGGGACTTGTTGTTGAGACGACCAGTTTTGGGGCATTTGTAAGTCTAGGGCCCATCGATGCCATGCTCCACGTCAGCCAGATATCAGACGAATATATCAGTTTTGACGAGAAGAACTCGCGGTTGATCTGCCAGGAATCAAAGAGGTTTATTGCAGTCGGTGAACCTATCCGGAGCCGTCTCGTGACTCTCAGCCTCAATGAGAGGGAGCCAAGGGACAGTAAAATCGGACTTACTATGAGGCAGTCCGGTCTTGGTACTGGTGTATGGCTGGAAGACGACATGAACAAAGAGAAAGAGAAAGAGAAGGAAAAGGGTGGCGAACGTGGTAGCCAGTAGCAGGAAAAAACAGGGCCACGTCTGCCGTGAATGTCACAGGGTCGTCGAAGGTGAAGCCTGCGCGGTGTGTGGGTCGGGGAACCTGAGTACCGACTGGACTGGCTATCTTGTCATTATTGATCCGGAACGGTCAGAGATCTCTAAAAAGATGAATATCAAACTTCCAGGGAAATATGCATTGAAGGTTCGGTAATGCTCCTCCTTCCCGAGGAGCGAAGAAAATTTTTCAAGGTCCCTTTTGGCATTTTGTATCCAGACATCGTGGATATTATTCCGCTTATTACGGGAAAACTGGTATATACAGTTGGGGATGTTGTCACGCATAGTCTCCTCCAGCATGGGATAACGCCCAATATCGCGATCATCGATGGGCATACCATGAGATCCCCGATTGACAGGACACCTGTCCTTTATGACATCTGTATCCATGTAAAAAATCCTCCTGGTTCGCTGTCAGATGAACTGATGGAGGGACTGAACGAGGCCCTGAAGCATCCACAAGCCATGATCTACGTGGACGGGGAGGAAGACCTGGCTGTGATTCCCCTCGTTATCGCTTCAAATGAAGGATCCATTATTTTGTACGGGCAACCCCGTGAGGGAGTCGTTTTCCGCCTGGTTGATAGGGAAGCGAAGGAGAAAGCACGGGATATGCTGAGCTACTTTATAAAAAACGCCGAATAATCCGTTTATTGATTAAATAAATCTCATAAGCCTTTTTTGTTACCGATGTTTGTCATGATCATGTTTTAAATAAAGTCGTTACCTATAATTAGAGGATATCGATGGAGTTTGAGATCACGAAGGATAAGAGAAACGAGCTTCTCATGAGGAGAGAACTCAGTTTCGTCCTCCGATACGATGGTGCTACCCCCTCAAGGATGCAAATCACCGGTAAATTATCAGCACTTCTCAACACGAGTGAGAAGCAGATGGTAATCGATTCATTAAAGACCGGTTTCGGAAAGATGGAACTCACAGGCATGGCCCGGATATATGATAACGAAGAGACAAAGGTGAAAACCGAGCGGCAATTCCTGATGACTCGCGGGTTACCAAAACCTAAGGAAGAGGCAGCATAATTATGGCAGCGAAAAAAGCCAAGGAATCAAAGGCAGCCAGGCGCGGTTTATATTACAAACTCGAGGGGGATAAGGTCACTACTGATAAGAAATACTGCCCGAGGTGTGGTCCCGGAATTATTATGGCCGGGCACAAAGACCGTGCAGCCTGTGGAAAATGTGGCTATACCGAGTTTAATAAATAAGATCCGATGCCTGTTTTTGGGCCGGTCCTGGGAATTGAAGGCACTGCCTGGAATCTCAGTGCCGCTGTTTTTGATACTTCTCTCAGGGCACTATGCTCCCGTCCCTACAAGCCCGTTCAGGGGGGTATTCATCCTAGGGAAGCAGCCCAGCACCACGCGTCAGAGATGAGGTCTGTCATTTCCCGTGTCCTTTCGGACTTTGGTGACACCTCAAGTATTGAAGGGGTTGCATTTTCTATTGGACCTGGTCTCGGGCCTTGTCTCCGTACTGTTGCCACCGCATCGCGCTCGCTTTCCATGGCGCTTGATGTCCCACTCGTCGGGGTGAACCATTGTGTTGCGCACGTCGAGATAGGGCGGTATGCAACGGGTTGTAATGACCCCGTAACCCTGTATGCAAGCGGGGCAAATACCCAGGTAATAGGCTACCTGAAATCCCGGTACCGAATTTTTGGTGAAACCCTTGACATCGGGCTTGGGAATGCGCTGGACAAGTTTGCAAGGAGCAAAGGGCTCCCCCACCCGGGTGGGCCGATTATCGAGGAACTTGCCGGAAAAGGGAGTTACATTGCACTGCCTTATACCGTGAAAGGGATGGACCTGGCATTCTCAGGTCTTGTAAGTGCCGCGAAGGAGTGCAAGGGTCCGATCGAAGACGTTTGTAACGGTCTCCAGGAGACTGCCTTCGCCATGTGTGCCGAGGTGACCGAACGTGCGTTGGCACATAGCGGTAAAGACGAAGTATTGCTTGTCGGCGGGGTTGGTGCAAACAGGCGACTCCGCGATATGTTGCAGGTGATGGCAGAAGAGAGGGGGGCTGCTTTCCATGTGCCCGATTCGGGGTTCCTGGGTGATAATGGAGCCATGATTGCGTACACGGGAAGGGTCATGCTCGAACATGGTATCAGTACCCCTCTTGCCACCTCCCATGTCAACCCCTCCTTCCGCGTGGACCAGGTTGACGTGGCGTGGAGGGCAGGTGAGACGACACCGTCGGTACCCGCTCATCAGGTCGGACGCACCACGGCAATTGGGGCTGAGGCCGTTGTAACGATCGGCCTGCATGAGGTGTGCAAAGAACGGGGGGGGAAACGTTACCGGTCGCCAGGCCTCGACCGGCAACTTATCCGCGAACGCACTCGCACGGAGGCCCGCCTCATTTCAATGGCGAGAAGGGCGGGGGTACCTACGCCCGTCATCAGGGATATCACTGATAATTCTATTCTGATGGAAAAAATCGAAGGGCCGATGCTCAAGGAATGCCTTGAACCACACCTCGTTTGTGAGGCAGGGAGAATGATCGGTCGTCTTCACCGGGCGGGGATCATTCACGGGGACCTTACAACGAGTAATATCCTTGTACGCGGTGGCCGGTGTGTACTGATTGATTTTGGTCTTGCACAGGTATCATCAGAGGTTGAACCGCGGGGTGTTGATATTCACGTATTTTTCCAGACGCTGGAAAGCATGGTTGAAAACCATGAAGCACTTAAGGCATGCTTTATCGAGGGTTATTACGGGGAATTTGACCATGCAGGCGAGGTTGTAGGCCGGGAACAGGAAATCCTGCAAAGAGGGCGTTATTTATGAAACTACTTGTTGTAACGAGTAATTCCCACAAGGCTGAAGAGATCAGGTCCTATTTCGGGGGTGCGATCGAGGTGGAAGATGTCCGGCTCGAATGCCCGGAATGCCGCCATGATGATGTTGCAGAAATCGCGCGGTATAAAGCGGAATTTGCCTGGGAAAAACTGGGGCAGCCTCTCATTGTTGATGATACTGCATTCAGTATTGATTCGTTGTCTGGATTCCCCGGTCCGTATGCCGCCTATGTATTCTATAAAATCGGTAATGAAGGGATCCTCAGGCTGACTGAAGGAAAATGCAGGGATGCCCATTTCGAAACTGCAATTGCCTATGCAGACTCGTTAGGGATCAGGGTATTCCGCGGGGTATTTTCAGGGCGCATCGTTGAACCCCGTGGGAGGGAAGGATTTGGCTATGATCCGATCTTCGAATGGAACGGTCGGACGCTCGCAGAAATTCCGCTCGACGAAAAGAGCAGGATCTCCCACCGGGCATTAGCTCTTAGGGAATTACATGACTGGTTGCTCACAGGGGGGAACGTATGAAATGGGTTTCCCACAACTCTTAAGTGGAAAGAGAGCTTTGTTTATAAGACAGAATAAAACTGGAATGTGGTGTAGAAAATGGCAAGATTTCCTGAAGCAGAAGCCCGCCTTCTTAATGTAAAAATTTGTATGCGCTGTAATGCAAGGAATGCAATTCGTGCGACACAGTGCCGAAAGTGCGGGTACCAGAATCTACGCCCGAAGAACAAAGAGCGAAAAGCCTGATTCAGGCGCTGTAAAAAGTTACTCTTTTTCCTTTCTGGGCGTATTCCCCTTTAAAAGTTTCAATGTTGCGCTTGTACCCGAGCCTGTCTGTAAACCCGAGTTTGCGCAGTTCTTCCCGTACCCGCATTACTTCTGCCTCATTCTGCCAGTCGGCGGTATAGACATAGATTACTTTCATCTGGTCTTTTGAATCCGGATTTGGTTTTGCCGTACTGACCTTGGCAGATATCCCAAGAATATCTGCGCATGTGGCGTCTCTGACTTTTCTCCACGCTTCGTCAACCTGCTCCTGGGGAAGAAAAATGAGCCATTTCCCCGCAATTTCGTCTTCAATTGCGTCAGGTGCAATGGCGGGGGCTTCCTGGATAATCCAGTACATCAGGGTAGTTCTGGTCGGGACGACTCCTTCTCCGCCGATGATCATCTCATAAATCGGATTAACCCCCCCGAATTTCGCCAGGAGCGCCTGCGCGAGCTGGGGGTAGTCATTTTCGAACCGGGAAAAAAAAGCGACAAACTGATCTTTAAAGTCAATTCGCGTTTCGACCAACTGGAACAGATTGTTTCCTCCCGCGCGGAGCTCTTTATTCAATGCCAACTCGAAGAGTCCGTACGCCACATCAGCCAGTGCTTCAGGTCCGACTTCCACCATGGTTATCCGTCAGATGCCGTGTGAAAAAAAGGTTCTGTTTGGTGTCTCATATATCTGCCCTTTGGAGTCCCGTGTTCCCTGTTATACCGGGTCATTGGCTATGGGGTGAATCCTCCGAATTTCGTGCGGTATTTGTGCCATTGTCGAATGTTTTAAGAGTACTAGAAACAACGTGTACAGATTATGAAATGGAAAAGAGACTGGGGTCTGACGAGCAGGGTCATATTAACAATGTTCCTGCTGTTCGTAGTATACCTCGTTTTCATTGCCATACTTCTGGCGCTAGGTATCTCAATGTCATTTATGATCCTAATCGTTGTGGTCATGGCATTTATTCAGTACTTCTTCTCGGATAAACTGGTACTCTGGTCAACCGGTTCAAGGATAATCCAGGAAGATGAGTACCCCGAACTGCACCGGACCGTGGAAAAACTCTGCAAAGAGGCGGAACTGCCCAAGCCCAGAATAGCGATTATGCAAAGCCCGGTTCCCAATGCATTCGCGACAGGAAGGAGTCCAAAACATGCGGTGATCGCTTGCACGGATTCAATCATGCGTTTACTGTCAAAAGATGAACTTGAAGCGGTACTCGCACATGAACTGGCACACGTGAAAAACCGGGATATCCTTACCATGACTATTGCCAGTTTTATTGCGATGCTTGCTGCAATAATCATGCAGAATTTCCTCTTTGCATCCTTGTTCAGCAGGCGCGGTGATGGTGCTGGGGCATGGATCATTGCGGGAATTGTGGCTGCCATTGTCTGGCTTGTCGCCACGCTCCTCATGATGGCTCTCTCAAGGTATCGCGAGTTTGCGGCGGACCGGGGCAGCGCATATATCACAAATAACCCACGGGCGTTGATTTCTGCATTAACTAAAATCAGCGGAAGGATGGATGTAATCCCACCGGAAGCGAAGGCAAAAATTGAAGGCTCGAATGCGTTCTTTATCATCCCGGCCCTTTCCGGGAATAAGTTCCTCGAATTGTTTTCAACCCACCCCCCGCTTGAAAAGCGGATCGCGAACCTTGAAAAGGTAGAAGAAGAACTCAGATATCCTTAATTTTTATTGTATTATCGTTATAGCAGGCAAACATCTGCAACAATAGGGTC
>JBAXMF010000058.1:0-10163 GCA_037134435.1 Methanomicrobiales archaeon
ATAACTCCCGCACCAATTGAAAGGATCGGCAGGAGGGGGAAAAATTTATCATGACTATCGCCTTACCGCGAGAACCATTTCGATGATGGGGACTTAATGAATGAGTTAAGCCATTAATCTTCTTAACTGGCAGTTAGTGGGCATGGAATGAATGCAACGAACTAATTGATCGCACCGTGCATTGGAAAAATGAAGAAAACAAAACGGGCCTGAAGGGATTTGAACCCTTGACCTACAGATTAAGAGTCTGTCGCTCTACCGAACTAAGCTACAAGCCCGCGAAGTGCCTCAACATAATGGTCTATCCTCTGGATTAAAACTTTCGTATTACCTTTCCGGTAGCGGGGTTCACCCGGGTAATTAGAATTGCAGGAACCCTTCAGTTCGTGTATCAAACTTAATATCCTGATGCGTTGCATTGTTTTGTACATGGAAGAGGTCTCGCAGCAGTCTGCCCAGCGTGTCAAGTACGCCGTATTCGGGGCGGGAATTACAGGATACAATATTATCGTGGAACTCCAGGCGGAAAATGCGGGACTCCTGGTGATTGACCGTGATGAGCAACGCGTGAAAGAATTGCGTGACCGGCATATTGATACAATAAAAAAAGAATTCCACGACCGTGGACTCCTGCAGGGTGTCCCGGAATTTGAAATTGCCTTTGTCCTTACCGGGGACCATGAGACCAACCTTTGCGTAGTCCATGCGATTTCAGCACGGTACCCCGCCGCACACATTGTTGCCCGCGCCGTAGACCCCCTTGGAACGGTCGCACTCGAAACAGCCGGGGCCGAGTTTGTGTTTTACGCGCCACAACTCATTGCCAAAAACGCCCTTTTTCAGATCAATAAACAGCATGCAAATAAGATCTCGCAACGGCTCTATGCCACCCTTGCCGGATGGGAGGGCACCCTTGGGATTATCACCCATAATAATCCGGACCCTGATGCGATATCCAGTGCGATGGCTCTTGCGGCAATTGCACGCAACGCTAATCCTGATAAACTGGACTGCCGGATTTTTTACGAGGGCATCATCGGGCACCAGGAGAACCGGACCATGGTCAACCTGCTCGAGATCAGGATGGAGCGGATGACCCCGCAGCTGGTGGAAGAATGCAACTACCTGGCGCTTGTCGATTGTGCCGGGCCCGGAATCAATAACTCGCTCTCCCCAAGGACCCATGTGGACATTATTCTCGACCACCACAAGGATGGGATGCATAGCGAGGCTACCGCCGGGTTTGTTGATATCAGGCCAGGCCTCGGGGCAACGGCGAGCATTCTCACCCAGTACCTCCAGGAACTGGACATCCCGGTGGAAAAACCCGTAGCGACGGGTCTCCTCTACGGGATCAGGTCGGACACGAAGGACTTCAAACGGAATATCACCCCGCAGGACATGAACTATGCCGCGTTCCTCCTCCCCCTTACTGATGCAGACCTGTTGGACAAGATCATGTCCCCATCACTATCACAGGAGACCCTTGATGTCCTCGGGTCTGCAATAAGGAACCGGAAAATCAGGAGCGGGTACCTGTTCTCAAATGTCGGGTACGTCCGGAACCGTGATACCCTCCCCCAGGCAGCTGACCTCCTGATCAACCTGGAAGGGGTCAACACCGCCCTTGTGTATGGTATCACTGACGAGGCGATCATCATGTCGGTGAGAAACCGCGACATTCGGCTTCATATTGGCAACGTACTTGCCGAGGCATTCGGAGATATTGGTGAGGCCGGGGGCCACCCGAATATGGCGGCCGCTACCATCCCGCTCACCTTTTTTTCGAGGGCTGAAAATAAGGACCAGCTCCTTTCCCTCATCATCGATCCGGTACTCCGGAAATTTACGGATATCGTGGGACTAGAAAACGAGGGAAAGAATGAAATTTGAAGAATGGGAGCCATTATACGAGGAGATCCTTGCAGACTTCTCATTCAACCGGAAATCTGATGAAGAGTCTGCAGTTTTCCTCCAGCATCTCCTGATACGGGATGATATTGATCTGCTCAGGGAGAGTTGCGCCGGAAAGAAGGTGACGGTCTGCGGCAACGGACCGAACCTCAACCGGGAGCTGGACCGGATTGAAGGGACAGTGTTCGCTGCCGATGCAGCAGCCCTTGTATTGTTGGACCATGGGATCCGGCCTGATGTGATTTTTTCCGACCTGGACGGAGCTGATGAACGGTACCAGGACATGAACTGGAAGGGGACAATCATCGTTATCCATGCCCATGGTGACAACCGGCACCTGGTGCAGTACTGGGTACCGCGGCTCATCGGGCCGGTCGTCGGGACTACCCAGGGGACACCCATCCAGAATATTTACAATTTTGGCGGGTTCTCAGATGGTGACCGGGCCGTATTCGCCGCAGATGAACTCGGGGCATCCCAGGTCACGCTCATTGGATTTGACTGTGATGACCCTTCTGTCGACCCGGTCAAACGGGGCAAGCTGATCTGGGCACGAAAATTACTGGCACGTATCGGATATGCCTGCTGACGCGTGGATAATCGATGGGTACGTGGACGAACCGGCATGTCTCGGCGTCCCCCCCTATATCTCACCCTACGTGAGGACTATTGCCGGTGTCCTGAAGGAGCAGAAATTTCGTGTCCACTATTGTACCATTGACCAGGTAAGGGCTGACCCGTACCTCTTTCCGTCAATTTCTAAAGCGGGCGTCATGGTGATGATCGCAGGCGTTACCGTACCGGGGAAATACCTCGGCGGTACCCCGGCCACGCTGACAGAAATACAGCAGGTCGGGCTGCAGATCAGGGGGCCCAAAAAATATATCGGTGGACCGATTGGTTTTGGGTACTCCCCGGGTGGAGGGGAAAAAGCAATAATACAGGCGATATCCGGTTTCGATCACCTCCTTTCGGGGTCGGCACCCGAAGCACTCTATTCACACCTGACCGGTGGCAGACCGGAAGGAATGGTAAATTATTCCCTCTCCGACAAATGGAGCATCCTCGGGAGTGATATCATCAAAAACCACCCTTCTTTCCCCCATATGATGTGCGAACTCGAGACAGCGAGGGGCTGTGCACACCAGGAGACGGGGGGTTGTTCATTCTGTACCGAGCCGTTCTATGGCCCACCGGTATACCGTCCGGCGAATGGGGTCATCGACGAAGTCGGGTCCCTTTATACCGCTGGCGCAAAGCATTTTCGGCTTGGTCGGCAGCCTGACCTTCTCACCTACCAGGCCGGAAGGGGCGAATTCCCTGCCCCTGACCCCGATGCCCTCCGGACACTTTTTGCAGGGATCAGGGAGAAGGCCCCAGGGCTCATGACACTGCACATTGATAATATCAACCCGGGGACCATCGCGCGTCACCCTGAGGAGAGCCACGAGGCACTCTCGGTGATCACAAGGTACCATACACCCGGTGATGTTGCAGCATTTGGGATGGAAACAGCAGACCCTGAGGTAATCAGGATAAATAACTTGAAAGCCAGCCCGGAGGAGGTAATGGATGCAATCCGTACCGTTAATGCAGTCGGGGCAAAACGGTCTGCCGGTATCCCTGAACTCCTGCCGGGTCTTAATTTCATCAGTGGTCTTCCCGGAGAGACGAAGGAGACTTTTGAATATAACCAGCAGTTCCTCCAGGAGGTTTTGCAGGGCCGGTGCCTTATCAGGCGGGTGAACGTGCGGCAGCTGATGCCATTCCCCGGTACCCGGGCATATGAGGGCAACACCCTTGGGCTTTATGATGCGAAATTCAGGGCGTTTAAAGAATTTGTCCGGGCAAAATTCGACAGTCCCATGCTCGAACGTGTTTTTCCGATTGGCACCGTGTTCCGGGACATCATCATTGAGGTACAGGGCCCGGTATCCTTCGGGCGGCAGATGGGGTCATACCCGATCCTCATCGGAATCCCCCTCAGTTTAACACCCGGCACGGTAATTGATGCAGCGGTCGTAGATTTTGGTATGAGGTCGCTGACTGCATTGCCGGTACCGGTGGATATCAACCACCTGCCCGTGCAGGCACTCCGGTGGCTACCCGGGGTGGGAAAGAAGAAGGCTGCGATGGTTGCAGCGAAACGGCCCTTTGTTTCAGCTGATGCATTCAGGGCGATCACCGGGATGACCCCGCTTGACCACCTGGTGGTGTACCGGAAAAATCCGGGGGGCCCACAGGTCCCATAAGACCAGAACGAATCATTACCCCGGGTGTCGAATAAAATATCAGATAGGTAGAGGAGGTACCGGATGCAAAAAACGTTACTGCCCGGGGACTACCCACTTCTGGTTTGTCAGCCTTATACGGTCATTGTTTCCCTGGACCACCCGGAGCCTCCTGAGGTCATCAATAAGGGCCTCGAGGTACTCAAACGTGACATGGAAACCTGTCAGTTCTTCCTCCCCCGTGGGATCTTTCTTGTAATAGCCCATTAACCGGACTAGCTCATCCAATGAAATCACCTTTGCGTCTCCGATTAAGCCAAGCAGAATATGAATGAGTTGTTGTTTCAATGAAACGTGCCTGAGCAGGTCACTCCTGGAGTCCTCGTCAAACGAAAGGTCAACGAGGCTCTCGGCCAGTTCAAACGGTGTGAAGGAAAAGAGCAGCTTAGGGTCAATCGTGAGAATATACCGGGTATCGTAATGGGTGTCCATAAGATGCACCAGCCCGAATGGTCTGATCTCTTCATCATCTTCTTCATCCGGCGTCATAAGAGGCCTCGTGATAATGAGATCGGCAGGGTCGATCTTCTTTTTCAGGACGATCCCGCCAACGGCTTCTTCAACAAGCCCGTTCTGTTCGAGGCACTGTATGTCATTAAGATTCCGGACGAAATCAAAAAAGGCAGGGCGGGGAATTTCCTTCTCACTTACTTCAACCGAAGATACCATGTCCAATAATTGCGCATTGAGTTCGTCGGATGTGAAAAGGATGTCCCCCGGTTGGTTCCGGACCATAATGCCTGATATATAATCCCACATACGTTCGAGTTCGTCCTTCATGATACTCAGCAGGACTCTGATCGGAATCCCTTGTTCATCGACATCATCATCCTCAAGTAAGTCATCATCAAATGAGTCGTCGTCATCGTCGTCATCGTCGTCATCATCCGCTCCAGGGTGAGTCGATTCAAGGTACTCAAGTAATTCAAAAAAACCACCAAGACGACCTTCCAGAAGTAGTTCGTCTTGTATTGAGCCTTGGATATTCATCCTGGCAGGACATTTCCTACCTTTAAGGAAATGGACATAATGTTCGGCATCTTCTTTCTCATTGAAAAGAAGTTGTTCCTCAAGGACCATACCTACCAATCAGTACTGATATGTTAAATCCTGTGCGATATTGTTCTCCGCTTGGTGCCAGGTTTTATAAGGGCAATGGGTTAAGTAAAATGAATTTTTTTCAGGGAGAATAAATATTACATCTCTTTTAACTCGATCACCTTCATGATATCTTCTCTCGTGACAATCCCGACGAGTTCGTCATGTTCGATCACAGGGATATGGCCGATATTTTTTACCGACATGATACGGAGTGCATCTTCAACTGGCGCCCCGGGTGGAAGGAAGACGGGGTCCCTCGACATGACATCCCGCACCTGCATCGCTTCACGGTCGAGAGGGTTCATTTTATGCACATCTGCAACGGTGATCATCCCGATGAGCACCCCCCGGTCCATGACCGGGAACCCGAGGTGCCGGCTCCCATACATCTGTTCGATTACTTCCCGTACTGGCATATTCAACGGGACACTGATGACTGGCTTCGACATCATATCCCCCACGGTAACGTCCTGGAGGAGGAACTTATACCGCATTGCATTGGATTCCTGGTTGGCGCCGAGATAGATAAACACCGCGATAATGATGAGGATTGGGCTGAACGTGATGATTGCAACAATACCAAACGCAACGGCAAAGCCCTTCCCTATATTTGCAGCAATCCTGGTCGCTACCGGGAGCGGTTTCGACTTCGCAAGCCACGCACGGAGGACCCTGCCTCCATCCATCGGAAACGCCGGGAGCAGGTTGAATACGAAGAGGATAAAATTAAGCAGGCCGAGGTAACCGAAGAAAAAAACCAGGGTCCCGGCTACGACCCGGTCAGCCACGGCAACATCCGCTGCATACGCGATCCCGGAGCATACGATTGCGACAACGAGGCTCATAAGTGGTCCTGCAAGTGCCACCGGCAGCTCTATTTTCGGGTCAGGTGTACCCTCTTCAATGGAGGAGATACCCCCGAAGAGGAGAAGTGTAATGTTATTTATTTTAAGCCCGTACTTTCTGGCAAGCAGCGAATGTGCCATTTCATGAATAAGTACACCGGCAAAAAGACCGAGCGAGATCAGGGCACCGAGGAGATACGAGTACACGTCAAGTGCAAAAAACGAGGTGTCAACTACAAACGGGTGTAGCCAGCCGAATACGAAATTGAATGAGTTGGTAATCAGCCCGACGGTTATTGCTATTTGCGTCCCGATGATCCAGGCAAAGAGAGGGATCACGATCAGGAAGGTCCAGTGGATATAGATAGGGACGCCGAACAGCGAACCGATTCTGAATGAACTGTTCATTAAAAGAGTATCTTTTTAACTGTTCTCGTATATATTCATGGATTGATCAGGATGAGAAAACAGATTACTGAAATGTTTGGACTGAATGTCTACACCGAAAAGAGTATTTTCGTCGGTGAAGTGGAAGACATCGTTATCGATGTTGACGGGAAAAAAATTGAGTCCGTTGTTGTGGGAAAACTGAACCCGGAACTCGTCGATATTAAAAATTACAAGGGACTGAAAATTCCATTCCGTATCATTGGAAGTATCGGCGATATTGTCATCATCCGCCATCTTCCGGGTGCATTCAAATCTGAAGAGATGTGATTTTTCTGAAATAATCCTAAACCGTTTCCCAATAAGGGCCACAAAGTAACATCCATAGAAATTTTCCAGGCTGACTACGATGAAACAACGGGAACTTTACAGCAATCTCATCACCGTCCCACCCATTTTTGTGAGGATCGATGGACGGGGATTTAACCGGCTCGCTTCGCATCTTTCATTCGAGAAACCTTTTGACGAGTCGTTCCATCGGGCAATGGTCAGCGTTGCGGAGTCACTGGTCACCCACTCAGGGCTGAACCCGGATTTTGCCTACACATTTTCAGACGAGATCAGCCTGTACTTCAGCTCGGTTCCTTTCCGTGGCAGGGTGGAGAAGATCGATTCGATTGCATCATCGTATGCAGCCAGTGCGCTCTCATTGAACATCCATCCAGAAAGCCCTGTTGCGTTTGACGCTCGAATCGTCCAGATAACGCCTGAACTTGCAGCAGAGTACCTGAAAAACCGTCAGCACGAGGCGTGGCGGAACCATATCAACGCCTATTGCCAGGCGGCGCTGATACACGAGGGTATGAGCCCAACGGATGTACAGAGGACTCTTATCGGGATGCCATCGAAAGCACTCCACGAGATGATGTACGCACGGGGTGTGAACCTCGCAACCACCCCTGCATGGCAGCGTCGCGGTGCCCTCGTTTATAAAATACTAAAAAAAGTACACGGGTTTAATCCCGTTACCAATGAAACGGCAGATACACTGCGGAGTTCCGTGACCACCGACGAGGAACTCCCGCTTTTTAATACACCGGAAGGGCACAAATTCTTAATTTCAATGATCATGGAACCCTGATATCCCGATCCTGACGAAAAGCCCTTCAATATCCCATTCTTTTTCAAGTCCCCACCTGCCTTCGGGCACGGTTGGACCACCATCCGAGATCGTCAGCTGTTGTGCCCTGACTTCTTCCATGATCCCATCTTTCCACTGCGAACTGACAAGTTCATAGATGCGGGAGTCGTTGATTACCACGTACGAGGTGATGAAATCTTCAACATTGAGGTCAAGCTGGCGACGCATCTCCTGGATACGTCGTATTACCTCTCTCGCATTCCCTTCCGCCTCAAGTCCGGGGGTGAGCGCGGTATCGACATACACAGTCGCGTTCTGCATTGGTGCAGAGAAGACCGATTCCGGTAGACCTTCAACAAAGGTGACATGTTCGCCCCCGATTTCAAAGCGGTTGTCCCCGGAAACAAGGGTATATTTCTTTCCGGCAAGCGTGGTTTCCCGGACAAGGTTACCGTCAGCGGCGAGGATCAGTTCCTTCACTTTCGGGGCATCTCTGCCAAAACCCGGGCCCAAGGCCTTCATGACCGGCTCTGCCTTCCATGAGATCCGATCATAAACACCTTCGACAACCCGGACCAGCTTCGCATTCGCCCGGTCACAACAGAGACCGTTTAACTGTTCGATTGCGGCCCTGGTGTCCGGGGATGTCGTCGCGATGACGCATTCAGACACCGGCCAGCGAAGTTTCCTTTTACCGGACTGCCGGGCGTTTGCCTGTGCTTCATCAAAGGATTGGACAATGCCCATCCGGGACTCGATCAAACTGTCAACGAGGTCCGGTTCACTGCTAAACCATGGCAGCATATGAACACTTCCGGGGTCATTCGGGAGCCGGATATTGTCATACATTACCTCGGTGATATGCGGGGTAAAGGGTGCAAGAAGGGTCACCAGCTGCCGCATTACATAGTACATCGTCTCGTAGGCGAACTGTTTCTCTTCTGATTCCCCTTCAAGCCAGAGCCTTGGCCTGACCAGCTGAACGTACCACCGTGACAGGTCATCAAGGATAAATGACATCAGGCCCCGGGTGACCCGGTGGAGCTTACACTCACCGACCGCTTCGTTTACCTGTTGTGCGAGGCTGTTGATCCGGGAGATGATCCAGCGGTCCTCGTTGGGCATCCGGGCGAAATGCTCTTTAATATAGGTGTCATCCCAGCGTCCACCCTTGTTACTGGGTTGCCAGTGATCGAGGATCATGTACGGTAACGGGAACCGGTAAACATTCCAGAAGATGTTCATCGTCCTGTGTACCGTTTTGATACCGTCCCAGTTGAATTTCAGGTCGTCCCATGGTGCACTTGCGGAAAGGACATACAGCCTCAGTACGTCCACACCCTGCGCCGAAACAACTTCTTCCGGAGTAACCACGTTGCCGAGACTTTTACTCATTTTGCGGCCCTCTGCATCGAGTGCAAAGCCATGCATGAGGACGCTTTTGTACGGTGAGCAGTCAAATGCGATGGTACTCGCACCAAGTTGCGAATAGAACCAGCCGCGCGTCTGGTCCTGGCCTTCGGCAATAAAATCCGCTGGCCATAACTGGTCAAACGCTTCTTTCTGTCCGGGGTACCTGATGGTCGCCCAGGACGCAACGGCGGAATCAAACCAGACGTCAAAGATATCTTCCACGCGGTGCATCGTCCCGCCACAACTGCATGGTACCGTCACCTTGTCCACATGCGGGCGGTGCGGGTCAGGGAGAGGTGTCCCACTCGCACTCTCGAGCTCGGCTATTGTACCAAAGACTCGGAGATGGTTGCATTTCCCACATTCCCAGATCGGGATCGGAATACCCCAGTACCGCTGGCGGGAAATACACCAGTCGCGTGCCTCCTTGATCCAGTCGTAGAAGCGGGCACTCCCCGCCCACTCAGGGTACCATTTAACGATGGCGACTTCCTCAAGCATCCGTTCCTTCATCGCTGACGCTTTTAAGAACCATTGCGATGTAGCACGGAAGATGATCGGGGTCTTGCACCTCCAGCAATGGCCGTACCGGTGGGTGACCCTGCCTCTTCCAAGGAGGTAATCCCCGAGTTCTCTGATGACAACATCATCTGCATCCTTCACAAACATGCATTCAAACGCACCGCCCTCTTTGGTGAAATGCCCGGTCGTGTCGACGGGGCAGACAATAGCAAGCCCTTCCTTCAGGCCGAGGAGGTAATCGTCCCATCCGTGTCCCGGGGCGATGTGGACGAACCCGGTATTCTCTTTCGCAACAAAATCCGCGGCGACAACCCGGTGCACCATCTCTTTCTGGGCCGGTACCTGCTCTGCAAGTGGGGAGTCGTAGGTCATCCCTACAAGGTCTTTTCCTTGTTTTTCTTCAAGGACTGTGTAGTCCTGGTACTTGCCTTTCTTAAGGACTGGTTCCAGCAGTTCTGAGGCGATCCAGAGTATTTCGTCGCGGTCACCCTTCACCGCTTTGACACGGGCATAGACCAGGTCCGGGCTGACGGCAACGGCAACGTTTGC